>NZ_JBHXKE010000209.1:0-17331 GCF_042722765.1 Kitasatospora sp. NPDC058406 | reverse complement strand
GGGCGGTGGGGGTGCGGGGGTACGGCGGACTACCGGGCGCGCCCGCCCCCACCGCAGGGGGGACGCGGTCGGGGCGGGCGCCGTCCGGGGCGGCCCGGGCGGGCCGGTGGTCAGCCGAGGTCGGCGTCCGGGATCCAGGAGCCGTGGATCATCGCCGGCACCCGGCGCGGCAGGTGGACGGTGGCGACCGGCGGGAGCGCGAGGTCGGAGGCGTCCAGGACGAGGAGCCGGGAGGCGTCGGCGTTGAGGTCGCTGACCACGGTGAGCAGGTAGCCGGCGTCCTCGTCCGCGTCCGCCCGCCCGGCGGCCGGGACGAACAGGGCCTCGCTGGGCAGTTGCCCGGTGCCGACCGGCAGGAGCTGCCGCCCTCCGGTGCGGCGGTCGTACTTGACCAGGGTGTGGTTGCCGACGCCGCGGTCGTCGGGGAACGACAGCGCGTACTGGTAGCGGTGCTCGCGGCCGAGGTACGCCTCGTTGATGGTCGGGAACTCGACGGTCAGGTCGTCGGTCTGCTCCTCGCGGACCCGGCCGGCCGCCAGGTCGACGGTCCAGCGGCGGCTGCGGGAGCCGGAGTTGGGCTCGGCGCCGCGGTCGGGTGCACCGATCCACCAGTTCCAGGAGCGCTGCCAGCCCTCGCGGCCCACGGCCGGGCCCTCGATCACGACGCGCCCGGCGGCGTCCTCGTAGGCGTTGGCGAAGTGCATCGCGTAGCCGGCCTCGATCGGGAACCAGCGGATCTCCGACGCCCGGCCCTCGCCGCGCGGCATGACCCCGACCCGCGCCGCCCGGGCGTCGTCCCAGCCGTACGGGATGCCCGAGTGGTCGGTCGGGTCGAAGGTGACCGAGCCCTCCAGGAAGACCACGTAGTGCTCGGTGATCACGAAGTCGTGCTTCAGGGCGGCGCTCGCGCCCGGCACCTCCTGGCTGGCCAGCACGGTGCCGTCGGGCGAGGAGACGTGGTGGATCAGGTACGGCGGGAACGGGGAGGAGGCGAAGAAGTGCAGTTCGCCGGTGACCGGATCCTCCCTGGGGTGGGCGGTCATGGCGGAGGTCAGCCGGCCGTTCCAGTCGTAGGCGCCGACGGTCTCCAGATCGGCGGTCAGCTCGAAGGGGAGGGCCGACTCGCAGAGGGCGAGCAGCCGGCCGCCGTGCTCGATGACGTGGGTGCCGGCGGTGGAGACGGTGAGGTCGGGCCCGTGCTCGGTCAGGTAGGGCGCGCCGTCCAGGGCGGGGGTGCGGACCCAGCGGTTGCGGTACCACTCGGCCCGGCCCTCGTGCAGCCGGATGCCGTGGACCATGCCGCTGCCCTTGAACCAGTGGGTGGGGGTGACGCCGGGCTTCGGGTTGTGGCTGTTGCGGATCAGCCGGCCGCTCAGCTCGGGCGGCAGGTGCCCCTCGACGGTCAGCCCGGTCGCGGTGATCTCGTCGGCGACGGGGGCGTAGTGGCCGGTCAGGTAGGGCTTGGCGGTGGCGGTCACGGCAGGAACCTTTCGCGGGCTGGTGAGCGGGTGAGCAGGTCGGGCGGGGTGCGGGGCGGGCGAGGGAGCAGGGCGGGCGGGGTGCGGGGCGGGTCGCCTCAGCGGGTGCGGCGTTCGGCCTCGGCCTTGAGGTGACCGAGCCAGCGCTCCAGGGACTCCCGCAGCGCCTGCTCCATCGCCTCGGGCATGGCGTCGACGGGCGCGCCGCTCCAGGACTCCTCGGTCCGGACCGTCACCCGGCCGTCCCCGGTCTCCTCGAACGTCCAGACGTGGATGCCCTCGATGCCGTTGGCCGGGCCGTCCCAGACGATCCGGGCGCCGGGGACGATTTCCCGGACGGTGGAGAGGATCTCCAGGCCGTGGGTCCGCCACGTGAACGAGGTGCCGGGGGCGACCGGCGGGCCGTCCTGCCGGGCCGTCTCGACGTCCGGGTTCCACTGCGGCCAGGCGTCGATGTCGGTGTGGACGGCCCAGACGGTGGCCGGCGGGGCGTCGACCGTGACGGCGAGGCGGACGATGACGGGGGCGGTGGTGTCGATGGTGTGCGTGGACACGGGAGTTCCTCTCCTCGGCGGGACTGCGGTGCGGTGGAAACGACGGTGAACGCGGTGGGACGGGCTGCGCCGCGTGCTGCGGGGTGGTCAGCGGGGGTCGGGCAGCGGCGCGGCGGCGGCCGGGGCGGGCGGGACCGGGGCGGGCGGGGCCGGGGTCCGGGCCGGCCGGCGGAGCAGGACGAGCGCGAGGCCCGCCGCGACCGCGAGGACGAGCGCGCCGCCCAGGAACGCGACCCGGTAGCCGGCGGTGAGGGCCTCCGGACGGGGCAGCCGGCCCTCCTGCCCGGCGGTGACGGCGGCGGCGAGGGTGCCGAGGACGGCCAGGCCGACCGCGCCGCCGACCTGCCGGGTGGTGTTCACCAGGCCGCCGGCGAGCCCGGAGTCGGTCGGCGGGACGCCGGCGACGGCGATGCCGGTCAACTGGGCGAAGGCGGCTCCCAGGCCGAGGCCGACGGCGATGCTCGGGCCGAACACGTCCGTGAGGTAACCGCCGTCGGCGTCGATCCGGGAGAGCCAGAGCAGTCCGGCCGCCTCGGTCAGCAGCGCGGCGGCCAGCACCGGGGCGGCGCCGAACCGGCGGGCCGCCCGGGGGACCAGCGCAGCGCCGAGCATGTTGGCGGCGGCGAGCGGGAGCTGGCCGAGCCCGGCGGCCAGCGGACCGTCCCCGAGGACCTGTTGCTGGTACAGCGGCAGGAGGTAGAACAGCGCGATCCAGACCGAGCCGAGCAGGACCATCAGCAGGTTCGCGGCGGCGACCTGCCCGGTGCGGAACAGGCGCGGCGGCAGCAGCGGGCTCGGGTGGCGGCGCTCGGCCAGGAGGAAGAGCCCGAGCAGGAGGACGGCCGCGGCGAGGGCGGCGAGCACCAGGGGGTCGGTCCAGCCGGCACGGCGGGCGGCGGTCAGCGCCCAGACCAGGGCGGTCAGGCCGAGCGCGGCCGTCCCGGCGCCGAGGACGTCGAACCCGCCCCTCCCCCGCCCCGGCGGCTCCGTACCCGGCGCGGGAGCGCCCGGCGCGGGGACGGCCTTCGCGGGGACGGCCTTCGCGGGGACGGCCGGCAGCAGGGCGACCGTTGCGGCGAGGACGAGCGCGGCGCCGATCGCCGTCGCGTGGAAGGTCCACGGCCAGCCGAGCCCCTGGGTGAGTGCGCCGCCGAGCAGGACCCCTGCGGCGCCGCCCGCGCCGGAGACCGCACCCCAGACCCCGAAGGCCCGGCCGCGCCCCGGACCGGGCGGGAACACGTCCGTCACCAGGGCCAGTGCGGCGGGGGCGACGGCAGCGGCGGCCAGGCCCTGCACCGTCCGGGCCGTGATCAGCGCCGCCCCGCTCGGCGCCAGCCCGGCCGCTGCCGAGGAGGCGGCGAACAGGGCCAGTCCCCCGAGCAGGACGCGCCGTCGGCCCAGGAGGTCCGCGAGGCGACCGCCGGCCAGCAGGAGTGCCCCGAAGGCGAGCCCGTAGGAGTTGACGACCCAGGACGCGCCGTCGTCGGTGAGGCCGATGCCGTCCCGGATGCTCGGGAGGGCGACGTTGACGATCGAGGTGCTGAGGATGACGACGAACTGCGCCCCGGCCAGCGCCGCCAGCGCGGTGCCCGGGCCGCGGCCCTCGCGGACCGGAGCGGGTCGGCTTCCCTGCGGACTCATGACACCCTCCTTCCATTCCATGAGTGATAGACCACTCACATTCGCGGCCGAGGAAACGGCGGTGCCGTCCGGGCCGCTGCGCGCGGACCTCCGGCCCCGCCGGTGCCTCACCAGGGGGATCGAGCGGCCACCGGGTCGCCCCGGGGGCGGTGGGTCAGTAGTGGGTGATGCCGGCCGCGAGGGTCCGCGTCCACGGCGCGTCGACGGCCTCGACGCCCAGCGAGACCAGCAGGTGGCAGAGCATCCCCGTGGCGAAGAACTCCTGGACCTGCCGGTCGTCCCCGCCGGACGCGCCGCGGACGTACTCCACCAGCCGGGCGTACCCGCGCCGGACCGCCTCCCGGACGGCGGGCTCGGAGACCGCCGCCGCCTGGGCGTGCAGCTGGACCAGCATCAGGTCGTGGTCGCTGATCAGCTTGGCGTAGGCGTCACCCATGGCGGCGAGCACCAGGTCGGACGAGCTCCCCTTCGCCTCGGCCGCACCCCGCTCCAGACTGCCCCGCACGCGGACGAAGCAGTGGTCCACCACCGCCACGAACAGGGCTTCCTTGCTCGGGAAGAGCCGGTAGACGTAGGCCTGCGAGATGCCCGCGGCCTTCGCCACCTCCGTGGTGGTGGTGCCGAAGTACCCCCGCGCGGCGAAGGCCCCGATGGCGGTGCGCAGCACCGTCTCGCGACGCTCCTCGGCGGTGGACAACTGGCGGGGTCGTTCGTTCTGCATGTGAGTACTCAACCACTCACACTTCCCGGCCGTCAACCCCCGTCAACCCTCGCCGGCACCGCCCGGCCCCTACAGGCGGACGGCGAAGCGGGGGGCGGGGCGGACCGCGACGGGCGGCGCGGGGGTGGCGGGGAGGATGCGGCGCAGCGGACTGGGGGCGCCCCGCGGGGCCCACTCGCGCGGGTAGCCGAGGGAGACCTCGTGGAACGGCACGCCGTCGGTGCGGGTGGTGCGGGGGATGTGGAGGTGACCGTAGACGACGGCCGCCGCGTTGAAGCGGCGGTGCCAGTCGGCGGTGCGCTCGGTGCCGCACCAGAGGGCGAACTCGGGGTGGCGGAGCACGTAGGTCGGGTCCCGCCGGAGCGGGAAGTGGTTGACCAGGACGGTGGGCACGGCGGGGTCGAGGGCGGTGAGGCGGGCCTCGGTGACGGCGAGGCGGGCGCGGCACCAGCTGTCGCGGTCGGGGTACGGGTCGGGGTGGAGGAGGAACTCGTCGGTGCAGACGACGCCGGCGGCGTAGGCGGCGGCGAGCGCGTCGGCCTTGGTCGTGGTGCCGCGCGGGCGGAACGTGTAGTCGTACAGGACGAAGAGCGGGGCGACGGCCACCGGGCCGCCGGGGCCGGTCCAGACGGGGTACGGGTCCTCGGGGGTCGAGACGCCGAGGCTGCGGCAGAGTTCGACGACGGCGCGGTAGCGGGCGTCGCCGCGCAGCTGGACCGGGTCGTCGGTCGGGGTCCAGAGCTCGTGGTTGCCGGGCGCCCAGACCACCTTGGCGAAGCGCTCGCTCAGCAGGCGGAGCACCCGGGCGATGTCCTCGAAGCGCTCGGCGATGTCGCCCGCGACGATCAGCCAGTCGTCGGCGGAGCCGGGGTACAGGCGGTCGACGACCGCCCGGTTCTCGGCGTAGCCGACGTGCAGGTCGCTGGTGGCGAGGAGCGATCCGGTCATCGACGTGCCTCCACGAGGTTGGTGGCGTCCAGGAGTTGACGGGTGTAGGGGTCGGCGGGGCGGTCGAAGAGCTGGTCGACGGTCGCGGTCTCGACGAGCCGGCCGTCCTTCATCACGGCGACCCGGTCGGCGAGGTGCTGGACGACGCCGAGGTCGTGGGAGATGAAGAGCAGTGCGAGGCCGAGGTCGCGGCGCAGGTCGGCGAGCAGGTCGAGGATCTGCGCCTGGACGGAGAGGTCGAGGGCGGAGACCGGTTCGTCGCAGACCAGCAGCGTCGGGGCCGGGGCCAGTGCGCGGGCGATGGCGACGCGCTGGCGCTGGCCGCCGGAGAGCGCGGTCGGGCGGCGGTCGAGGAGGGTGGCGGAGAGCCCCACCTGGTCGAGCAGTTCGGTCACCCGGCGCCGTCGTTCGGCCCCGCGCGGCACGCCCGTGCGGGCGACGGCCTCCGCGACGAGGCGTTGCACGGTGAACCGCGGGTCGAAGGAGCCCAGCGGGTCCTGCTGGACGGCCTGGATGCGGAGGCGGTCCGCACGGCGGCGGCGTTCGGGCAGCTCGCTCCACGGGCGGCCGGCGAGGTGGACGGTTCCGGTGTCGGGGCGTTCCAGGCCGAGGACGATCCGGGCCGCGGTGGTCTTGCCCGACCCGGACTCGCCGACCAGACCTAGCGTCTCTCCGGCGTGGAGCCGGAAGGAGACCTCGCGGACGACCTGGCGGCCGGCGAAGGACTTGGTGATCCGGTCGACGTCGAGGAGCGGGGCGCCGGAGGCGGGCGCGTCGGACGCCGAGGTGGCGGGGGCGGACTCGGCGAGGGCGGACGCGTCGGAGGTGGACGTGGCGGGACCGGGCGTGGCCGGGCCGGACGCGTCGGGACCGGCCGGCGTGCCGGCGGACCGCGCGGTGAGACCGAGGAGGACCGGTTCGCGGACGGTGAGCGCCGCCGTCCCGGGGTGCCAGCAGCGCGCGCCGAGCGAGTCCACCGGCGGGAGGGTGCTCCGGCAGGTCGGGTCGGCGGCGGCGCAGCGGGCCGCGTACGGGCAGCCGCCGGGTTCGGGGGCGGCCTGCCGGAGGGGTTCGGGGGCGAGCCGGGTGCCGCGGGTGCGGGCGCCGGGGACGGCGTCGAGCAGGGCGCGGGTGTAGGGGTGGCGGGGGTCGCGGAGCAGGCGCTCGGTGGGGCCGGTCTCGACGATCCGGCCGCCGAACATGACGGCGACCCGGTCGGCGAGCCGGGCCACCACCGACAGGTCGTGGCTGATCAGCAGCAGGGCGGTGCCCTGGCGGCGGAGGCCGTCGAGCAGGTCGAGTACCTGGGCCTGGACGGTGACGTCGAGGGCGGTGGTGGGTTCGTCGGCGATCAGCAGGTCGGGTTCGGCGGCGAGGGCGGAGGCGATCAGGGCGCGCTGGCGCAGGCCGCCGGAGAGCTGGTGGGCGTACTGGGCCGCGCGCCGTCCGGGCTCGGGGACACCGGCGCGTTCGAGGAGCCCGCGGACCCGGTCGGGGATCTCGTCGCGGCCGGCCAGGCGGTGGACCCGCAGCGGCTCGGCGACCTCGGCGCCGACGGTGCGCAGCGGGTCGAGCGAGACCAGGGCGTCCTGGAGCACGAGGCCGATCCGGCGTCCGCGCACGCCGCGCCACTCTGCCTCGGTGAGGGCCGTGAGGTCGCGGTCGTCGAAGACGAGCCGGCGGGCGGTGACACCGGCGGGCGCACGGGTACCGGGACCGGCGGCGGCGTCGGTGAGGCCGACCAGGGTGCGGGCGGTGACGCTCTTGCCGGAGCCGGACTCGCCGACCACGGCCAGGCACTCCCCCCGGTCGAGGGTGAACGAGACGTCCCGGACGGCGTGCACCGCGCCGAACCGCACGTCGAGCCCGTCGACGGTCAGCAGGGGCGCCGGCCCGGCGGCCGACGGGGCCGGCGCGTCGGCCCGGGCCCGGTCGGTGGCCTGCTTCGCGGTGGGTGCGGCGACCTTCGCGGTGGCCGGGGCCGGGGCCGGGGCGGTGGCCGGGGCGGTGGCCGGTGCCGCGGTCTGCTTCGGGGCCTGCGCGGACGTCATGCCTCGGTCCTCCGGGTGAAGCGGGCCTGGGCGCGACGGCCGAGGACGTTGACGACGAGGGCGGCCGCGGTGATCGCCGCTCCCGGGAAGACGCCGATCCACCAGGCGGTGGCCAGGAAGCGCCGCCCCTGGGAGAGCATCGCGCCCCACTCGGGGCTGGGCGGCTGCGGGCCGAGGCCGAGGAAGCTGAGCCCGGACGCCGCGATGAGCGCCGTGCCGAAGCCCACGGTGGCGAGGACCAGCATCGGCCCGACGGCGTTCGGCAGGACGTGCCGGACGATCAGCAGCGGGCGCGGCAGGCCGAGTCCGACCGCCGCCTCGACGTACCCCGAGCGGCGGACGACCAGCGTCTCGGCCCGGACGATCCGTGCGTACCCGGGGACGAAGGCGATCGCGATGGCGAGCATCACGTTGAGCGAGCCGGTGCCCAGGACGGTGACGGCCAGCAGCGCGAGCAGGATCGGCGGGAGGGCGAGCAGGACGTCCGCCAGCCGCATCAGCACCTGGTCGGCCCAGCGTCCGCCGAGCGCGGCGGCGAGGCCCAGCGCGGTGCCCCCGATGACGGCGAAGACGGAGGCGCCGAGGCCCAGGAGCAGGGACGGCCGGGCGCCGTGCAGGACCCGGGCGAACAGGTCGCGGCCGAGCTGGTCCGTGCCGAACCAGTGCTCGGCGCCCGGAGGGGTGAGCGCCTCGACCGGATGGGTCTCCACCGGCGAGACGGAGGTGAGCAGCCCGGGGGCGAGGGCGGCGAGGACCAGCAGGGCGAGCACGGCGACGGCGAGGGCGAACCCGGTCCGGCGGACGAGCGACGCGGCGGAGCCGGCCGACGGGGAGGTGCGGGCGGTCCGGCCGCCCGGCTTCCCCGGGCCGGGCCGGCCGTCCGGACCTCCGGGACCTTCCGGACCTCCCGGTCCGGCCGGGTCGCCCTGCTCGGCCGGATCGGCGGTGGCAACGGTGTTGTGGGCCATGGGAGTTCAGCCGTTCCTCAACCGTGGGTCGATGACGAGGTAGAGCAGGTCGACGAGGGTCGAGATGACCACGAAGACCAGCGCCGAGAGCAGGACCAGCCCGATCACCAGTGGCAGGTCCTTGTTGGTGGTCGCCTGGAGGGTGAGCGCCCCGATCCCCGGCCGGCCGAAGACCGACTCGACGAGCACCGCGCCGCCCAGCAGCGACCCGGTGAGCCAACCGGTCAGGGTGACCACCGGGACGGCGGCGTGGCGCAGCGCGTGCCGGAGCACCACGGCCGCCGACCCGAGCCCCCGTGAGCGGGCGGTGAGCGCGAACGGCCTCCCGAGGGCGGCCTCCAGTCCCTCGCGCAGCACCTGGGCGAGCATCCCGGCCACCGGCAGCGCGAGCGTGACGGCGGGCAGCACCAGGGCGGCGAACCCGTCGTCGCCGGCGACCGGGAAGATCCGTAGCTGGAACGAGAAGGCGGTGAGCAGCAGGATGCCGATCCAGTAGGACGGGCTGGAGACGGCGAGCAGTTCGGCGAGCGAGCTGAGCGCCCGCAGGGCGGGCCGCCGGCCGGCCGTGACCACGGCCGCACCGACCGCCAGCAGGACGGCCAGCGCCAGGGCGGCCAGGCCGAGCCGGACGGTCGGACCGAGCTGATCGCCGATCAGCTCGGCGACCGGCCGCTGGAGCTGGAAGGACTCGCCGAGGTCGCCGGTCAGCAGGTGGCCGAGGTAGGTGACGTACTGGACCGGCACGGACCGGTCGAGTCCGTACTGCTCCCGGATCGCGGCCTTGACCTCGGGGGTGGCGGCGGTGCCCGGCCCGAGCATGACGGTGACCGGGTCACCGGGGATCAGCTGGAGTGCGGCGAAGGCCACGGTGGCGGCGCCGAGCAGGACGGCGAACGCCCCGAGCAGGCGGCGCAGCACGGCGCGCAGGACGCGGACGGCGGCGGGCTGGCGGACGGCCGCCGGGGTGGCGGCGGCCGTCGGTCGGGTGGTGGTCATCCCTCAGTTCCAGGAGTTCGGGCGGTGGGTCCGGGAGTCCGTGTGTCGGCTCCGGGCCCGGCTTCGGCTTCGGTTTCGGCTTCGGGTGTCCGACCGGCCCGTGCCGGTGCTCACTGGGCGAGCCAGGCGCCGTGGAAGGCGAGCCAGGTGTTGGGGTCGGCCTTGAGGCCGCGCACCTTGGCCGAGGTGCCGACCACGGCGGTGCGCACGTACAGCGGGACGATCAGGCCGAGGTCGACGGCGCGCTGCTGGGTCTTGCCGTAGACGTCCTGGCGGACGGTCTTGTCGAACGTCCCCTTGCCCGTCGTGGTCCACTCGTCGAGCTGGGCGTCCTGGTAGAAGGTCGCGTTCTGGCCGCCGGTGGACGGCTTGCTGGCGCTGTGGAAGTACAGCCGCAGGACGTCCGGGTCGAACCGGGCCCAGCTGTAGTCGGCGATGTGCTCCTTGCCGCCGTAGACGTTCCCGATGTAGGTGCCGATGTCCAGGCGGGGCCGGGTGATCTCGACGCCGATCTTCTTGAGGTCGGCCTGGATGGCCTGGCCGAGCGTCTCACGCTGCTCGCGGACGAACTCGGCGGGCGGCAGCGGCCACGACAGGGTGAGTCGCTTGCCGTCCTTGGTGCGGTAGCCCTCGCTGTCGCGGGCGGTCCAGCCGGCCTCGTCCAGGGCCTTGTTGGAGGCCGCCTGGTCGTACGGCCAGGACTTCTCCAGCGCCTTGTTGTAGTACGGGGTGGTGGGCGAGACCGGGCTCCAGGCGCGCTTGAAGACGCCGAAGTAGACGGACTGGATGTCGGTGTCGAGGTCGATGCCGCGCTGCACGGCCTTGCGGACCTGCGGATCGTCCAGCGGGGCCTTGGTGGTGTTGAGGACGAGCGCGTAGTTGGCGCCGGGCGCGTCGGTGGTGACGGTGCGCAGCTTCGGGTCGCCCTGGACGGTCTTGACGTCGGTCGGCGGGATCGGCTCGGCCACCTGGACCTGGCCGCTGTTCAGCGCGCCGACCCGGACCGAGTCCTCGGTGAGGAAGCGGATGGTGAGCTTCTCCAGGTACGCGGGCCCCTGGTGGTTGGCGCTCGACGGCGCCCAGTTGTAGTCGGGGTTGCGGGTGAAGACGGCGCTCTGGCCCTTGGTGTAGCTGCTGAACACGAACGGGCCGGTGCCGACGTCGGCCGCGCCGCCGGCGCCCAGCTTGGGACCGTTCTCCTTGATCGTCTTCGGCGAGTAGAAGCCGAGGTAGGCGGTGCTGGCCGCCTGGAGGAACGGCGCGAACGGCTCGCTGAAGGAGACCTTGACGGTGCGGGTGTCGACCACCTCGGTCCCGGTGTACGGGCCGAGCAGGCTCGCCGCGTACTGGGACTTGGTCTCCTTGGCCACGATCCGGTCGAAGTTGGCCTTGACCGCCTCCGCGTCGAAGGGCGTGCCGTCGGTGAACTTGACGCCGTCGCGCAGGTGGAAGGTGTAGGTCTTGAGGTCCGGCGTGATCTCCCACGAGGCCGCCAGCCAGGGCTGGAACTCGCCGCTCGCGTCCTGGTGGACGAGGGAGTCGAAGACGTTGCGCTGGATCGCGCCGGTGATGTCCTGCTGGCTGACGTGGATGTCGAAGGAGATCGGCTCGACGTCGGTGGCGTAGGTGAGTGCCCCGCCCTGGACCGGCTTGTCGGCCGAACCGTCCTGGGCCGCCCCCGGTCCGCCGGAGCCGGCTCCGGAGCCTGAGCTGCAGCCGGCCAGGAGCAGCATCCCTGCGGTGAGGGCGGCGAGCAGCGGGAAGGGCCGGGGCCCGGTGATGGGCATGCTGATGACTCCGTCTTGGTGGGAGGGGACGAGCTGGGGAATGCCGAGAAGCTATCGGCGGGCGCACCCCCGCGGACCCCTACCGGACCCCTAACCCACCCTTAGGACGGGCCCTGAGCGACACCCGGACCGAAGCCCGTCCCGGCACCCCGGCCACTGCCCTGACCTGCACCGCGACCGGCTCGGCGGCCCGTTCGGCGGCCGGCCTCGGGGTGCCCGGGGCCCCGGACGGGCCGCGGCACGAAGCGGCCCGGGCGCAGGACGCCCGGGCCGTCGGACAGGCCGCTGGGCCGCACCCGGCGGCCCGCCGGTCAGGCGTGGTGGTGGCGGCGCGGGTAGCGCGGCACGGAGCGGCGGTGGGCGATCCGCCAGCCGTCCGCCGTGCGGGTGTAGACGTCGAAGTAGTCGCCGTTGTGGACCGAGCCGTCGGGCAGGATCGCCAGGTAGCGGCTGCGGCCCCGGACGGTACCGTCCTCGTCCACGGTGAGGACGGAGTCGAGGGTCTGGTGGTCCGGGTGGTCCTGTCCCAGGTCACGGGCGAACACCCGGATCTTCTCCAGGCCGCTGAACACGGCTCCGGTGCGGGCGAGTTCGATCACACCGTCCTCGGCGAACACCCCGGCCAGCGCCTCCGCGTCCGCGTTGTCGAAGGCGTGGGAGAAGCGGGCGAGCAGCTGGCGCAGCTGTTCGGCGTCGGCCGGGCTCAGGTCGGCGGCGGTCATGGGGATTCCTCCTGGCGGATCGGTTCCGGGGTCGGGTTCGGCCGAGCGCCCCGGGGCCCGGCCGACGGCGGCGCCGGCCGGGCCCCGGGGGCCGGAGGGGGCGGCGGTGCGCCCCGGTGAGGCAGGGTCAGACGGTGGCCGGGGCCAGCTGCTGGACGATGCCCAGGCGGTCGGGCAGCACGTTGTAGCGGACCACCTTGTTGTCACGGACGGTCAGCCAGCTGATGCTGTGCCCGACGAAGGAACGGCCGGTGGCGGGGACGCCGAAGACCGGGCCGACGTGCACGCCCTCGATCCGCCAGAAGGCGATCACCCGGTCGCCCTCGGCCACCAGGTCCTCGACCGTGGCCTTGACGTCGCGGACGTTCTCCCAGAGCCAGCGCAGGTGCTCGCGGAAGTCCTCCCGGGTCCCGCTGCCACCGGGGCCGACCCTGGTCTCGTCGGCGGCGTCCTCCGCGACCAGCTCCTCCAGCAGTTCGACCCGCTGCCCGGTGACCAGCTCGTGGTAGTACCGCTCGACCAGGGCCTTGTTCGCCTCGATGCTCATCGGTGTTGCTCTCCTCGTCAGTTGGGATAAATCGGGGGTACTTCGGTCGGTGCGGTACGGCGGCGGGCCGCCGTACCGGGGTCAGCGGCCGCGGGCCGGCGGCGGCAGCAGGATGCCGCCGTTGGCGCTCAGGCCTCCGTCGACGGGGACGGTGACCCCGGTGACGTAGGAGGCCGCCGGGGAGGTCAGGAACCAGACCACCTCGGCCTGTTCCCGCGCCTCGGCCCAGCGCTGGGCGGGGATCCGGCGGGTGATGAACGCCGAGAACTCCGGGTCGGCGACCTGTCCGGCGGTCAGCCCGGTGACGGTGCCGCCGGGCGCGATCGCGTTGATCCGGATCCCCTCGGCGGCGTAGTCGATGGCCGTGCCCCGGACCAGGTTGATCACGGCCGCCTTGGTCGCGTTGTACGCCCAGGTGCCCGGGTCGCCGCGCAGCCCGGAGACCGAGGAGGTGGCGACGATCGCCCCTCCCCCGGCCTCGCGGAGCGCCGGCACCGCGGCGCGGATCCCCAGCACCACGCTGCGCACGTTGACGGCGAAGAGGCGGTCGAACCGCTCGATCGCGCCCGGGGCCTCCAGCGGACCGCCGCCGCCGGTACCGGCGTTGAGCACCGCGGCGTCCAGCCGGCCCCACCGCTCCTGCGCGAGGGCGACCGCGGCGACGTTGGTCTCCTCGGACGACACGTCGCCCACCAGGGTCGCCACGCCGTCCAGCTCGGCCAGCGCCTCCAGTCCCGCCTTGTCGACGTCCACGGCGACCACGCGGTGGCCGCGCTCCGCGAACAGCCGGACCGTCGCCTCGCCGATGCCCGACGCCGCTCCGGTGACCAGCACTACCGGATCCGTCATGCCTGTTTCCTTCCTCTCGTTGCGGCTGCCGCGCCGCTCGCCCGGGTTGTCGTACCCGGCACGGGCGGCGGGGTCGGCCGTGTTCCTCGTGGGCGGTCCCGCCAGGTCGTACGGTCCCGCCCGGGGCCGGCAGGCCCGTCGTCAGCCCTGCCGGGTGCGCTCGATGCGGTCGATCCACCCGCGGACGGCCTCGGCCGTGGTCGGGGTGTGCTGCTCCAGCACGGTGAAGTGGTCGCCGGGGATGTCCAGCACCTCGTGCGGCACCGGCCAGTAGGCCCGCCAGTCCTCGCGCTCCGCCGTGTCGACGACCATGCCGCGCAGCGGCGTGTCGGCGCGCAGGGCGAGGATCGGCGCCGCGACCGGGCTGGGCTCCCAGCCGGCGAAGACGTTGTTGTACCCGCCCATTGAGGTGAGGCTGGAGTCGCTCCAGATCATGTCGTACTGCTCGATCCGGTCGATCATGCCGCCGAGCATCGCGTGCAGCCACCACTCGCCCATGCCCTCGCGGGCGGCGCTGTCCATCGGGTACGAGTCGACCAGGACCAGCCCGGCGACCGCCCGGCCGCGCGCCTCCAGCCGCTCGGCGACGGCCTGCGCGACGCAACCGCCCATCGAGCGCCCGACGATGACGAACGGCCGCTCGTCGCCCAGCAGTTCGAGCACGGTCTCGGTGTGCATGTCGAGGTAGGTGTCGAGGTGGTCGGGCAGGAGGTCCGACGGGTCCCAGCCCGGGGACGGCACGACGAAGACGTCCCGCTCGCCCTGGAAGGAGTGGCCCAGCCGGGCGTACTCGTGCGGCCCGGAGATCGCGCTCAGCGCGGGGAACGCGACGACGGCGAGTTCGCCGCTGCCGGAGGCCAGCCGGATCGGCTTGAGGACGTGCCGGGCGCGCTCCTCGGCACCGAACCTGGACCGCAGGTGGGAGGCGACACCGATCAGCGCGGACGCCTCGGGGAAGCTGCCCTGGGCGGCCAGCCGGCGGTAGAGCGTGGAGAGCGGGTGGCGCGGGTCGTCCACCGGCGCACCGCCACCGCTCCCGTGCACGGCCGCCACGCTCCCGGCCGCCGTTCCGGCCGCCGCCCCTGCCGGGGCGGTGCCGGCCGGCGCCGCCCCGCCGGAGGCCAGCAGCTCCGTGATCAACACGGCCAGGTGGTCGGCCAGTTGCGTCGGGTCCGGGTGGTCGAAGGTGATGGTCGGGGCGAGCCGCAGACCGGTGACCGCGGTGATCCGGTTGCGCAACTCGACCGCGCTCAGGGAGTCCAGACCCAGTTCGTTGAACGGCCGGGCGGCCGGAACGCCGCCGGGGTCGCTCCCGAGCACGCCCGCCACCTCGGCGCGGACCAGCTCCAGCACGGCGGCCGGCCGCTCGGCCTCGGCCAGCACCGCCAACCGGGACAGCAGCGCCGGTGCCCCGCCGTCGCCGGTCGCCGCCCTGGCGGCCCGGCGCGGCGCCGGAGCGAGGGTCCGCAGCACCGCCGGGACGGGCTGCTGCGCCCGGACGGCCGCCAGGTCCAGCGGCGCGGCCACCAGGTAGCCGGCGTCCACACGGGCGGCCGCCTCGAACAGGCGGGCGCCGCGCTCGCCGGAGATCGTGCGCAGTCCGGCGCGGGCGGAGCGGCGGAGGTCCGCGTCGGTCAGGTGGCCGGTGATGCCGCTGGCCTCCTCCCACTGGCCCCAGGCCAGGGACTGACCCGGCAGGCCGATCGACCGGCGGTGCGCGGCGAGCGCGTCCAGATAGGTGTTCGCCGCCGCGTAGCTCCCCTGCCCCGGACCACCCAGGACGGCGGCGACGGAGGAGTACAGGACGAACGCGGCCAGGTCGTGGCCCCGGGTCAGCTCGTGCAGGTGCCGGGCCCCGTCCGCCTTCGGCGCCCACACCGCGGCCAGCCGCTCGGGCGTCAGCGCGGTCAGGACCCCGTCGTCCACGACACCCGCCGTGTGGACCACCGCAGTCAGCGGATGCCCCGCCGGAACCTCCCGGATCGCGGCGGCCAGCGCCTCACGATCGGCCGCGTCGGCGGCGGCGATCGTCACCGAGGCACCCGCCGCGACGAGCTCCTCCCGCAACTCGGCCGCACCCGGCGCCCGCTCACCCCGCCGGGAGAGCAGCACCAGATGCCGCACCCCCCGCTCGGCCACCAGGTGCCGCGCCAGGATCGCCCCCAGCGTCCCCGTACCACCCGTGATCAGAACCGTGCCGTCCTCGTCCCACGGGCGGGCCGACTCGACCTCGGGAACGGCCGCCCGCACCAGCCGCGGCGCGTGCAGGCGCCCGTCCCGCAGGGCGAGTTGGGGCTCGCCGGTGGCGACCGCGGCGGCCAGGGCCGCCTCGGAGGCCGCGGCGCCGTCGGTGTCCACGAGCACGATCCGGCCCGGGAACTCGTTCTGCGCCGAGCGGAGCAGGCCCCAGACCGGGGCCGTCGCCAGGTCGGGCGTCTCGCCCTCGTCCACGGCCACCGCCTGACGCGTCAGGACCACCAGACGGACACCCTCACGGGACTCGTCCGCGAACCACCCCTGAACGGCCGCCAGCGTCACGGCCAGGTCCCCCTCCGCGCGCAGCACCTCCCAGGCGGACTCGTCGGAGGCACCCGCCGTCACCTCCGGCCAGTCCAGCCGGAACAGCGCGTCGCGGTCGGCGCCGCCCGTCGGGGCGAGCTGCTCGGCGGAGACCAGGCGGGCCCGGAGTGCCTCCACCGAGGCCACCGGCGCGCCGGTCCCGTCCGCGAGCTCGATCGCGAGCACCTCCGGCTCGGTGTAGCGGAGCCGGACGCGCAGGGCGCTCGCGCCCGTCGCGTGCAGCCGGACACCGGTGTAGGCGAACGGCAGCCGGCTCACTCCGGGCGGGCTGTCGACCAGCCGGTGGTGGACGGTGATGTGGACGGCGGCGTCCAGCAGGGCGGGGTGGAGGCCGTACCGTTCGGCCTCACCGGCGAGCGCGTCGGGCAGCGCGACCTCGGCGTAGAAGGTGTCGCCGTCCCGCCAGGCGGCGCGCAGGCCCTGGAACCCGGGCCCGTAGTCCAGCCCGGCGGCGGCCAGGTCCTGGTAGATCCCCTCGGTGTCCAGCGCCGTCGCACCCGGCGGCGGCCAGGCGTGCAGACCCTCGGCCGGCGCGGCCGGGCCGCTCAGCAGGGTGCCGGCGGCGTGCCGGGTCCACTCGGCCGAATCCGTCAACCGCTCCACCGGGTCGCCCGGCCCGGCCGGCGGGGCGGGGCGCGAGTGGACGGTGACGGACCGCAGGCCCGCCTCGTCCGGGTCACCGACGCTCACCCGGACGTGGACGGCGCCGCGGTCCGGGACGAGGAGCGGGGCCTCGACGACCAGTTCGTCGAGCGCACTCGCCCCCACCTCGTCGCCCGCGCGGATCGCCAGCTCCAGCAGTGCGGTGCCGGGAAGGATCACCGTGCCCTGCACCGCGTGGTCGGCGAGCCACGGGTGGGTGGCCAGCGACAGGCTGCCGGTCAGCACGGCGCCCTCGCCGTCCGGCAGGCCGACGGCCGCCCGGAGCAGCGGGTGGCCTATCGGGGCCAGGCCGAGGCCGCCGGCGTCGCCGGTACGGGTCGCGGGCTCCAACCAGTAACGACGCCGCTGGAACGGATACGTCGGCAGGTCGATGCCGGAGGACCGGCCCGTGGCCGTGCCCAGCAGCGCGGTCCAGTCGACCCGGTGACCCTGCACATGGATCCGCGCCAACGCCGCCACCGCCGTCCGCGACTCCCCACGATCCCGCCGCAACACCGCAGCCGTCACCGGCCCCTCAAGAACCCCCTCCACCAACGACGCAAGAGTCCCGTCCGGACCCAACTCCACGAACGTCGACACACCCTCCGCCGACAACGACCCCACCACATCCGCGAAACGCACCGCCTCACGAACCTGACGCACCCAATACCCCGGATCCGCCAACTCCCCACCCGAAGCAACCCGCCCCGTCACATTCGACACCACCGGAATCAACGGCGCACGGAACTCCAACCCCTCCGCCACCACCCGGAACTCCTCCAACATCCCGTCCAGATGCCCCGAATGAAACGCATGACTCACCCGCAACCGCCGCGACCGACGACCC
>NZ_JBHXKE010000208.1:0-17506 GCF_042722765.1 Kitasatospora sp. NPDC058406 | reverse complement strand
GCACCGCGCCCTGCCGGCCGGCCCGGGTGTGACGCCCGAGGTTGCGGGGTGGGGTGTGACGTCCGAGATCGAGCCGTGATCGCGCCATCGAAGGCCGGTTTCCGGTCTGAAAGGTGATCTTCGGGTCTGAAGGGCTACGGCGCATTCGAATCCTGTGTCAGGGTTGCCGCATGCCACATGTGAAATGTCACATGTGGCACATGAAGTGCTCTGCGGTGCAGAGACTGACGAATTGAGGAGGAGCGGAACTATGCGGATGAACCGACTCACCCGGGTAGCGGCCGGTGCCGCCGGCGCTGCGGCCCTGCTGGCGGTCCCGACCCAGGCGGGCGCGGCGCAGAGCAGCGCCACGACCACCACCACCACGGTCACCACCTGCGGCTACGGCGGCCTGCAGGCCGGTGTGTGGACCGCCGTCTGCGCCGACGTGACCGGCGCCGACGTGCAGCTGTACGGCCGGATCTCCCTGGCCGGCCCGCCGAGCCCGGGCGGCCCGCCGCTGGAGACCCGTGACCTGATCACCGGCCTCTCCGGCCAGATCGTGGGCGGCGCCTCGCTCGGCTCGGTCAGCGGCTACACCCGCTTCACCGCCAGCACGGTGAAGGTCACCGGGGTCGGCGGCACCGTGCCGTGCGGGTCCACGGTGCACGGCAGCTTCAGTGTGGCCGGTTACCCGTGGGGCCCGTCCCCGGTGACCCTCGACGTCGTGGTGCCCTGTTGATCGGGCGGTAGCGACAGGTGCGGGCCCGGGGTCGGCGGACCCCGGGCCCGTCCCGTTCCCTCCCGTTCCGGCGGCTCCGGTCGCTCTGCCGGTCGCCCGGTCGCCCGTTCCCGGTGGGACGTCATGACGGCTTGAAGAATTCTTCATCTGCGAGGATGATGCTTCGGGCCGCCCCGGCCCGCGCCCGCCCCGGCCCCGGGCCGCCGGTGGGCGAACCACCCACCGACCCGCGGGGAGAGCGGACGATGCCGGTCCCGCTGTACCAGGCCAAGGCCGAGTTCTTCCGGACCCTCGGGCACCCGGTCCGGATCCGCGTCCTGGAGCTGCTCCAGGACGGCCCGCGCCCGGTGCGCGAGCTGCTGACCGAGATCGAGGTCGAGCCGTCGAACCTCTCCCAGCAGCTCGCGGTGCTGCGCCGGACCCAGCTGGTCACGGCCACCCGCGAGGGCAACACCGTGCTCTACGCGCTGAGCACCCCGGACGTCGCCGAGCTGCTGCGGGCCGCCCGGCGCATCCTCACCGAACTGATCACCGACCAGGGTGCGCTGCTCACCGAGCTGCGGGCGCCCGAGTCCCGTGCCACACCGGGGAGGAACGGATGAGCGGCGGGTCCGCGCGGCCCGACCGGCCCGCCCGACCGAAGGAGGACCCGGCCATGAGCGAGCGCACCGGAGACGGCACCGCCGAGGAGAGGGCGCGGCGCAGGGCCATGCTGATCCGCGCGGGCATCTACATCTTCGCCACCCACCTCTTCGCGGGCTTCGTGCTCCTGCTGTTCGCGCTCGGCGACCGGAAGTGACCCCGGGACCCTCGCGCGCGGCGGCGGCAGCGGGCCGGCGGGTGGGAGCACCGGTCGGCGGCGGCCGGTGCCGGCCCCGCGGCGGGTGCTGAACCCGCGGGGTCGCCGGCCGGCCGCCGCCGGGTGTCACCGGCTGCCGCCCTCCCCGCCGTAGCGGCGGCTGGTGCTGGTCCAGGCGTAGACGCCCTCGACCAGCTCCCGGGTGCCGTCCAGGTACCAGTGACCGGCCGGATGGCGGCGCAGCAGCCTGCGGCGCAGGTTCTCGCTCTCGGTGGTCAGCCGGTCGATCCGGGCGCGGACCGCGGCGGCGGCCCGGCTGCGGGTGCAGCCGCGGACCCGTTGCAGGGTGAGCACGGTGTTGAACGCGGCGGAGTTCTGGCGCTCCTCGCGGTCCGCCGAGTACAGGTCGTTGATCAGCGTCGCGATGTCGGCGGTGTTCGCGCGCAGGCGGTGGAGTTCGGGCTCGGCGAGCAGCCCGGCGGGCGCCTCGGCGCCGTGGACACGCTCCAGTATGCCCATGAACGGGTAGAGGCAGCTGGCATGGCGGCGCAGGCGCACGGTCTCGGCGAGATCGGGGACGGTGCGGGCGGCCCGGTGGGCGGTCTCGGCGAGGAAGGTCTCCAGGCAGGCCCGCCACTCGGCGGCGGCGCGGTCGCGCCAGGCCGGCGACATGGGGGCGGCCTGACGCCGCCACAGCTCCCGCCAGGCGCCGAGCAGCGGGGGCTGCGGGAGGCCGGCGGGCGCGGGGCCGCCCTCCAGGACGCCGAGCAGCGGGCCGACGATGGCACGGGCCTCGGCGGGACGGCGCCCCGGCGGGCCGTCGAAGCGGTCGTCCAGGATGGTGAACCAACCGAGGACGTCGACCAGCAGGTCCAGTTCGGCACCCCTGGCCCGGGGGTAGGAGTGGCCGATCAGCTCCGGGAGCGCGTAGGTCTGGTAGCGGCGGAGGTCGGGCGGGGTCAGCAGGCCGTGGGCGAGGGTCCAGCCGGTGTGGCGGGCAGCGGCGGCGCGCAGTTCGCCGGGGGTGCGGGGGGCGGGGGGCGTCGCCGCGGCGGTGGGCGACGGCCCGGGGCGCACCGGCGGGGCGGGCCGGGGGACGGTGGTGGCCGGGGTGGCGACGGTCAGGACGGACGCGGTAGCGGTGGGCGTGGAGCGGACGGGCGTGGTGCGGGCTGATGCGGTACGGGCGGATGCGGTGCGGGCGGGGGCGGTGCGGCGGGTGCCCGCGACCGGGTCGGCGGCGGGAGCGGGCCGGTCCGCGCCGGATCCTCCCGGCCGCCGACCCGTCCCTGTGCCCGCTCCTGCCCCGGCGCCTGCCCGCGGGCCCTTGCCCTTGCCGGGGAGGTGACACCGGCCGGGCGTCTTCTCGCGGGCCGGGGGCGTGCGGTGGGTGCCCGGGGTGTGCGGGGCGGCGCCGCCGCGCGGGGCGAGCCGGACGCGGAGCCCCTGGGCCTGGACGGTGGTCCAGACCACCTCGCGGGCTCGGGACCCCGTGACGGCCGTGGGCCGCCAGCGGCGGAGGATCGCGGCGGCGGCCACGGTCAGCTCCGCCCAGGCGAAGGCCTCGCCGATGCACTTGTGCTTGCCCGCGCCGAACGGCACGAACGCCTGGCGTGCGGCCGGCCCGCCCGGGCCGGTGCCGCCGTCCTCGTGACGTCCGGGCCGGAAGGCCAGGGGTTCCGGGTAGAGCGCCGGGTCGCGGTGGAGTGCGGTGAGGCTGTACAGGAGCTCGGTGCCGGCCGGGATCCGGTAGGGGCCCAGCTCGACGGGCACCCGCGCGGTGCGCATCAGGAACGCGTTGGGCGCGTGCAGCCGCACCACCTCCTGGGTGACCGCGCGGGTGTAGCGGAGCCGGGCGAGCGCCTCCGGGGTGGGGGCGGTGCCGGCCGGCAGGTGCTCGTCCAGCTCGGCGAGGACGCGGGCCTCGACCCGGGGGTGCCGCACCAGCTCGTCGATCAGCCAGGTGAGCGTGGTGGAGACGGTCTCCGTGCCGGCGCCGAACATGGTGATCGCCTCGGACCGCACGTCCGCCTCGGTGAGCGGTCGCCCGGTGGCCGGGTCGGTGGCGGCGCGCAGCAGCGCGGGCAGGGTCTGGCGCCCTCCGGCGGTAAGGCCGACCGGACAGCCCGCGCGGCCGGCCGCCGTGTCGGGAACCTGGCCGATCGCCTGGTCGACCACCTGGTTGAGGACCCGGACGGCGGCCTCGAAACGCCGGTTGACCGGCAGCGGCAGCCGCGCCAGCGCCGGGTGCGGGTAGAGCGACTGGACGATCTGACCCTTCACCATGTCGGGCAGGGCCCGGTGGAAGGCCAGCGTGGCGTCCTCGCTGAGCCGGGCGTCGAACAGCGCGCGGGTGACGATCTCCAGTGCGAGGTGGTTCATCTCCTTGGCCACGTCGAGGACCTGCCCGGGCCGCCAGCGCCCCGCCCGCTCCTCGGTGACCTGGTGCATCACCGCGAGGTACTCGCCCATCCGGTCCGGGCCGAAGGCGGGCTGGATCATCCGGCGGCGGTCGCGGTGGGCGCGCCCCTCGGACATCAGCAGGCCGTCGCCGAACGCCGTCTTGAGGGTGTCCTGGACGGCGCCGCGCGGGCAGTCGTGGGCGAGCGCCACCAGGAGGGTGTGGACCAGCCCGGCGTCGGTGACGACGCAGACGGTGCGCGGGCCGAGGCGGATCCGGACGACGTCGCCGTACCGGGCGAGCGAGCCGAGGAAGCCGAGCGGGTCGCGCAGCAGCGCGGGTGCGTGGCCCAGGCCGGGCAGCGCGCCGGGTGCGAGCGGCGGAACGACGGGCCGGGTTCCCGGTGGGGACGTTCTGGGCGGGGCGGGCGGTCTGTGGGTTTCGTTCATCAGGATCATGACATCACCTCTCACCAGTTGGACCGGCGGGACGGACCGGCGCGACCGACCGAGGTGCCGGCCCGGAGTGCCGGCCCGGCGCTGCGGTACCACCGGAGCCGCCACCGCGACAGCCGTGATCCGGGGGTCATCGGCGCGGGCCCCCGCGCGCGCCGCTGCGAGAGGGCGCACGCCATAGGAAACGCGCCGGTCCCGCGAGCGTTGCGCCGTATTCGCCCGGATCACTCCATCGGTGGAGTGCCGGCGTGGCGGCGGAAGGTCGGCGGGCGCCCGCCCGGACCGGTCCGGAGCCCGCTTCCGGCCCGGTCCGACGGGCCTGCCGGGCCCGGGCCGCCCTGCCCCGCTGGCAGGGCCTTTCGGCCCTCGGCGAGAGGGGGTGCGCAGGTCCAGCATGGTGCGGAGCCAAGGAGGATCCCTGATGAACCGTCTGCGTCACCGGCCGGCCCTCGACGTCCGCGTGGAGATCCGCGGCGAACTGCCGCGCGAGGACGCCGAGTACGCGCGGGCGCGGTCGCTGGCGCTGCTCGCGGACCTCGGACCGGACGCGCACCGCACGCGTCTCCGGCTCGCCCGGCCGGGCGGCCGTTCGGTGACCAGGCCCGCCGTCGCCCAGGCCTCGGTGGAGCTGGCCGACGTGGGCCGGGTCCGGGTGGAGCTCGCCGCCGTGACGGTGCGGGAGGCGGTCGACCTGGCGCTCGGCACGCTCGCCGGCCGGGCCGTGCGGCTGCGCGAACAGGGGCGGATCGGGCTCGCCGCGGAGCACGAGAGCAGTTACCGCCCCCAGTACGCGTCGCGCCCGCCGGCCGAACGGCGGATCGTCCGGCGGAAGTCGGTTCCGCTCGCCGGCCGCACGCCCGAGCAGGCGGTCCGCGAGATGCTCGCCCTGGACTATCGCTTCCACCTCTTCTCCGACGTGCTCACGGGGCAGGACAGCATGGTCCACCGCCGCCCCGTCGACGGCGGATTCCGGCTCGTCCGGGCCCACTCGACCGTGCGGCTCGGCGGCTCCGGGCTGCCGCTGACGGAGAGCCCGCACCCGGCGCCACGGCTCGACCTGCCCGAGGCCGCCCGTCAACTCTGGCTCACGTGCTGGCCTTTCGTCTTCCACACTGATCCCGGGGACGGTCGCGGCCGGGTACTGTACCGCCGCTACGACGGCCACTATGGCTTGATCACGCCGGTAGCGGAGGCTCGTTGACGGGCAGGTAGTGATCGACAACGGCTGACCGGGACACGACCGAAGAGCACCCACGAGCTCAAGACGGGAACTGGGACCATGGACTGCGAAGAAGTCATGCTGACCGTCCGGATCACGGCGGCCGAGCGGGCCCTGCTGCGTGCCCTGGCGCGAGGTCACGGCACCGACGTGTCGGACGTCGTGGTGGACGGACTGCTCGACGTCATCCCGAGCCTGCACGCCCGTTCCGTCCCGTGCTCCCTGCCGGGCCTCCCGGTGGCTCCCGTGCGGCCCGGCCTCCCCGTTCCGCCTGTTTCGCCCGGTCTGCCCGGTCTGCCCGGGGCGA
The DNA here is from genome assembly GCF_042722765.1 of Kitasatospora sp. NPDC058406. Taxonomy (NCBI): domain Bacteria; kingdom Bacillati; phylum Actinomycetota; class Actinomycetes; order Kitasatosporales; family Streptomycetaceae; genus Kitasatospora; species Kitasatospora sp. NPDC058406. The sequence continues at coordinate 11,604 of NZ_JBHXKE010000208.1, read as the reverse complement.
ACGCGCGGGCGGGCGCGACGGCTTCCAGATCCTCGACCGCTCTGCCCGTCCCTCCCGGCCTGCCCGGGGAGGCGGCGGTTCCGGGCCTGCTGCGGCTGCTCTCCCGGCCCGCTCCCTGTGCGGTCACGCTCTGGCTGCCGGGCCCCGTCGCCGATCTGCTCCCGCTGGTCGGCGAGCGGGTCACCCTGGTCAGCGGGCTGCGGGTGGGCCCGGCCAGTGGGGCGCTGGGCGCCGCGCTCCGGCTCTGGCTGGCCGGCGATCCGGTGCGGCTCGCCGCGAGCCTCGCCACCCTGCACCGCCAGGGCGTCCCCGGGTACGCGGCGCAGCGGCTCGGCGTGGCCGCCTGAGTCCACGTCGGTCCGGGGCGGTCCAGGTCGGTCCACGGCGGCGCGGGCCGGTGCCCGGCGGCCCGCGGTGCGCTCCGCCGGGTGCGGCCGGACGGGTGACCGGGTGCGCCGGGGAGCCGCGTGCGGAGCCGGACGTGTGGTCGGGCGGGCGGCCGGGTGTGCGGTCGGGTGTGCGGTCGGGTGGGCGGCCGGGTGTGGCGTCGGCGCCGGACATCCGACCGGCCGACCGGTCGGATCCGGCCGATTGTGGCCGACCGGGGAACCGTCGGTGACGGTCGCGCCCCGTTCGCGCGGGTTTCGCCGGGCGGTCGCCCGGTGGCGGGCCGGCAAGGCGGCGTGCCGGGGTGGTGCGAGCTGATCAAGTGGCATGTCCTGGGCGGGAAATTTGCTGGTCAGGGCTCTGGCCACGGACCCCGGGCGGGTCTAGCATTCCGGTCACGGCAGCCGGAGTCCGAGGCCCGCGGACGACCGGCAGGGGTGGCCGCCACCTCCCCGCGCCGGGGAGCGCATACCCCCCGAGTGCGCTCCCCGGCATCGCCGTGCGCCGTGTTCACCTCCCGCGCCCCACGAGAGCCCCCCTCGATCGGCGGCCGCTCGGCCTTCCGCCCTGTCCTTCGCCCTGTCCTTGGGCTCTGCCTTCCGCCCCGCCGGCGAGGCTGCCCCGGCGGACGCACCGTCGGACGGTCGGCGGTGCGGGGCGACTCCGGCAGGGCTGCGACACCGCACCGTCGACCGGTCGCACCGCCGGGCGGAGGATCGGACGGCCCGTCGATCCGGCAGGCCGCACGCGCCGACCGCGGCGCCGGACCCGCTCCCCACCCGCTCCCCACCCGCGTCCTCCTCCGGTTCCTCACGGGTCGCGCACGGGAGGGCCGGTGTCGACCGCCCGCGCGAATTTCGAAAGGAGGTTTCTGTTATCGCCTCCGCCCGTTCCGGTCTCCGGAGTGTCGGAAGGCCCGGGCCGCCGCCCCACGCGGTCGGCCGGGTCGACGCACGAGGAGAGGAGACACGCGATGGGGCACCGGAGTACGGAGCTCCGCCGTCGACGGCGGACGCGGGCGGGGAAGCGGACGGTACTGGTGGCCGTGGCGGTCACGGCCGGCCTGGTCGCGGGTGTGCTGGGCATCCGGACGGCGATGGAGCCGGAGGTCGTCCGTGACACCGCCGTGGCGGTGGCCGGTTCGGCCGACCGGGCGGAGGCGGCCGCGGTCGGAGCCGTCGCCGGGGACGGGGATCCGGGCGAGACCGGCACCGCCGAGGGGGCCACCCGGGCGCCCGGCCCGAAGCGCGAGCAGAAGGCCGCGCCGTTGAAGGAGATACCCAAGGACCAGCCGGAGCGAGGCCTGGTCTACGCGGGTCTGGCCCTGCCCGGCGGCGACCGCTGCGCCGGCTCGCTGGAGGTGTCCGGCGGCGACCTCTGCAGCCACGGCCCGGACGCCCCGCCGAAGGACGTGGACATCCGCAAGGACGTTCCGCCGGTGGCCGCCGCCGTTGCCCAGGCGCCGGTGCTGACTCCCGCCCCCGATGCGCAACCGCCCGCGGCGGCCGACCTCCTGAAGGGCGCGACGCCGGTCCTCGACGCCGCGCAGAAGGCGCTGCTGGGTGATCCGGCCGCGGCCGGCGGCTCGGGTGCGGCCGGCACGCCCGCGGCCGGCGCCGCCTCCGCCGTGGTGTGCGAGGGCGACGGCAGCGCCGGGAACCGCGTGCAGGTGGTGTACGTCCACACGCCGGGCAGCGACCGCTTCGCGCAGTACCTGGCCTCCTTCAAGAAGTGGGCCGCCGACGTCGACGTCATCTACAACGCGAGCGCCCAGGAGACCGGCGGTGTCCGGCACGTCCGGTTCGTCACCGAACCCGACTGCTCCGCCTCGGTGTTGAACGTGCAGATCTCCGACGCCGAGATGGCGGACTTCAACACCAGCAACCGCGCGCTCACCGCCCAGGGGCTCAACCGCAAGGACCGCAAGTACATGATCTTCGCCGACGCGAAGGTCTACTGCGGGATCGGCACCTTCGCGGGCGACGAGCGGCCGGGCCAGGACAACCTGAGCAACTTCGGCCCCTCGTACGGCCGGACCGACGCCGGCTGCTGGGGCGGTCACACCGCGGCGCACGAACTCGGCCACAACCTGGGCGCGGTGAGCAACAGCGCACCCAACTCCAGCAAGGGCGGCCACTGCGTCGACGAGTGGGACCTGATGTGCTACTCGGACACCCCGTACTACCCGGCGATGCGCACGGTCTGCCCGGACAACGCCAGTGACATGCGGCTGGACTGCCGGCACGACGACTACTACCACACCAGCCCGGCGGCAGGCAGCTACCTCGCCACGCACTGGAACGTCGCCAGCAACCGCTTCCTGATCGCCGGCGGTTCCACCGGTCCGAACCCGGACCCCGGACCGACGCCGACCCGCACGCCGACCCCGACCGCCTCGCCCACCTCGACGGCCTCGCCCACCCGCAGCCCGTCCCCGACCGGCACGCCCACCGGCACGCCGACGGGCTCGCCGACCGGCACCCCGACGGGTTCGCCGAGCCCCACCGGCTCACCGACCGCGAGCCCGACCGGCGGCCCGACGCCGACCCCGACGGCCACCACCACCGGGAGCCCCTCGCCGACCGCGACCGGCAGCCCGTCCCCGACCGGTACGGCGACCCCGACCGCGACCGCGTCACCCACCGCCGGTACCACCGGCCCTGATGTGACGATCAGTCAGATCACCCAGTCCTCCGTCATGGTGAGCTGGTCCGCGGTGGCCTCCGCGAGCGGCTACGACGTGCTGCTCGACGGCCGGACGCTCGGCACCGTCCGCTCCACCGCGGTCGGCCTGGTCCGGCTCGCGCCCGGTACCTCGTACACCGTCGCGGTGGCCGTGCGGGACGCCGGCGGCACGGTCTCCAAGCCCGGCCGCCCGGCCACCTTCCGCACCCCGGCCGACGCCGGGCGGCCGCAGCCGGGCACCCGCTACACGATGGTGAACGGGCTCACCGGTCAGGCCGCCGACCTGTGGGGCAGCTCGCTCAACGACGGCACCGTGGCCATCGCCTACCAGCGCACGGGCTACGCCAACCAGAAGTGGACCTTCGAGGACGCGGGCTCCGGCGCGCTGCGGATCAAGTCCGCCCGCTCCGACAAGTGCCTGCAGCTCGGCGGGGACCCGGTGGCCGGGCAGTACCTCGCGCAGCGGGCCTGCTCGGACACGGCGGGCCAGAAGTGGCGGTTCACCCCGTCGGGCGGCGGGTTCACCCTGAGCGCCGAGGGCTCCACGCTGGTCCTCGGTGTCAGCAACCGCTGGTACTACGGCGGTTGGCTGCTGGAACTGCAGAAGCCGAACGGCCAGGCTTACCAGTCCTGGGCGCTGCAGAAGGCCTCCTGACGGAGCCGGCCTCTCCGACGGGGCGGGCCTCCCGAGCGGCGGGCCTTCCGAGGCGCTCCGGCCCCCACCGGGACGGCCGTCCCGACGGAGGTGCCGCTCCCCGGGAGCCGTCCCCCGGCGGCCGGTCCCGCCGGTTCCGCCCCGCCCCACCCGCCCCGGGTCCGGTCGCCACCAGTACGGCGGCGGCCGGACCCGGGCCGTCCCCCACGAGGAACCTGCCATGCGTACCCGTCCGTTCGCCGCCGCCGCCCTCGCCGCGGCGGCCGTGCTCGCTCCCGCCGCCGTCCCCGCCGCCGCCCACGGCGACACCGTTCACCTGGAGGTCGCCGGGCAGGAGGGCGGGCACGTCACCGCCGTGGCGACCTGGGAGAACGACCACGACCCGGTCACCGAGGAGTTCGCCGGAACGCTCTCCGCGACGTCCGCCGACGGGCGGACCGCCGGACCGTGGCGGCTGGTCGCCGTCCCCGGCCGCCCCGGTGCCTACACCACACGGGAGTTGCTGCCGGCCGGGCACTGGCGGATCACCGTGGACTGCGCCTTCCCCTCGCTGGGGCACGGCGAGCGCGAACTCGACGTCGAGGCGGCGGTGATCTCCGACCCGACCCTGCCGGTCCCCACCAGTTCACCCACGGCCGCGCCCACCACCGCACCCACGGCCGCCACCGCCCCCGCCCCGCCCGCGAGCGCGCCGCCCGCGAGCGCCACGCCGGTCACGTCCGCCGTCCTGCCCGAGCGCCGCGACGCGGCGAACCCCGCGGACGCCGCGGACGCCGCCGGAGCCTCCGACGCCGCGACCTGGGCCGCCGTCGGCACCGCCGCCGCGGCCGTCGTCCTGGTCGCGACCGGCTTCCGGCTCCGCCGCCGCGCCCGGCGTTCCTGAGCCGGCCGTCGCGTCCGGTGGCCGACGGGCCGGACCCGCACCGCGGCAGCGACCGCGCGGGCGAGGGAACCACCGGGCGCGAACGGGCCGTCCCCACTTCCATCGGGCGCCGACGGGGTGTCCGAACGGAAGTCAGGGAGCGTTCGACCATGCGGAAGGTCCTGATCACCGGCGGTGCGGGCTACATCGGCAGCACCGTCGCGTCCGCCCTGCTCGACCGGGGAATCACGCCGGTCGTACTCGACGACCTCTCCAAGGGGAGGGCGGAGTTCGTCGAGGGCCGGGTGTTCTACCGGGGCGACATCGCCGATCCGGAGCTGGTCGACCGGATCTTCGCCGACCACCCCGAGATCGACGCCGTCGTGCACTGCGCCGCCCGCATCGTCGTCCCCGAGTCGGTCGCCAGGCCGCTCTTCTACTACCGCGAGAACGTGGGCAAGACCGTGGAGCTGCTGGAGTCGCTCCAGCGCAACGGCTGTACCCGGGTGGTGTTCAGCAGCTCCGCCTCGATCTACGCGCCGACCCCGGACGGCCGGGTCGACGAGGGCTGTCCGGTCGACGCGAGCAGCCCCTACGCGCGGACCAAGCAGATGATGGAGCAGGTCCTCCAGGACTGGACGCGCGGCGCGGGCGCCGAGGAGCTGCGGGTCATCGCGCTGCGCTACTTCAACCCGGTCGGCGCGGACCCGCAACTGCGCACCGGCCTCCAGGACCTCCACCCGAGCCACGCGCTCGGCAAGCTGATCGAGGCCCACACCGCCGGCATCCCGTTCACCATCACCGGTGTGGAGTGGGACACCCGGGACGGTTCCGGCATCCGCGACTACATCCACGTCCAGGACGTCGCCGAGGCCCACGTCGCGGCGCTCACCCGCTTCGACGAGGTGATCAAGCCCGCCGCCACCGACCGGTACCGCGTCATCAACGTCGGGACCGGCGACGGCACCACCGTCCGGGAGCTGGTCACCGCCTTCGAGCAGGCCGTGGGCGCCGAACTGGACGTCCGCGAGGCCGATCCGCGCCCCGGTGACGTGCTCGGCTGCTACAGCGACGTGACGGTGGCGCGCGAACTCCTCGGCTGGGAGCCGCGCCGGACCATCGCCGAGGGCGTCGCGGACGCGCTCGCCTGGCGTGCCGTGTGGATCGCCAGGACGGCCTCCGCCTCCGCCTGACGCGGTCCGGGCCGGGACCTCGCGGCAGAGGTCCCGGCCCGGTGGCCGTCACGCACGGCCCGTGCGCGACGGCCCGTGCGCGACGGCCCTACTCCGCGGGCTTCCTGGACTCGTCGAGACCGCGGATGAAGTCCTTGGCCTTGCCGGTGGCGGTGTCGATCTTGTCGCTGTACTTCCCGTCGGTCTTCCCGTCGATGACGTCGGCGACCTTGTCCAGGCCCTGGCCGATGGCACCGCTGTGCTCGCGGGCGAGGTCGGTGGCCTTGTCGGCGATGTTCTTCAGGTTCTCGAACATGATGGCGTTTCTGCTCCTTCAGCGCGGTTCGTGGTCATCCTAGCCGCCGCTGACCTGGCGGTTCGTCGGTTTCGGGAACCGGGTAGGAGGTGTGCGGATGACTTTGCGGGGGTGGGTTTGTATGCTCCAGGTCAGTTCTACAGGATTGTAGAAGTTGGCTCGCGGACGCGGCGGAAGGGGTGTGGGTCATGGCCGGACAGGTGGCGGGGACCTCGTACCGGGAGGCGGGGACGCGCTCCGGCGGCACCGCCGGGACGGCCCGACGCCCGGATGCGGCGGGCGTGGAGGACACCGCGGGCGCGCGGGACGGCCGGGCCGATCGGACCGGCGGTGGTCACCGGGCGGTCGCGCGGCGGGAGGCACGGCGGGCGGCGTCGCGCCGGCCGCGCGGTCGGGCCGGCGCAGCCGTCTCGGCGGCGGTCGGGCTGCCGCTGCTCGGCGCGACGGCGGCCGAGGCCGCCGGCGGGGGCGGCGGTCCGCTGTTCGCGGCCGGAGCCGTGCTGGGTGCCGCTGCGGCGGCCGCACTCTGCGGCCGGGCCGGGGGCTGGTGGGTGGTCACGGCCGCGCCGCCGGTGGCGCTGGCGTCCCGGGTGGCCACCGCCTACCTGGCCGACCGGGACGCGTACCAGGGGAAGGCGCTCGCCTCGGCGGCCGTGCGCTGGGTGGTCGGCGCGTTCCCCGTGATGGGGGCGGCCGCCGTGGCCGCGCTCCTGGTCCTCGCCGTGCGGGCGGTCCGCGCCCGGCGCACCGGCCCGGCCCCGGACGGCCGGGTCGCCCGCGACCGGCGCCGCAGACGCGGATCCCGCCCCGATCGGCGCCCTGATCTCCGCCCTGATCTCCGCCCCGGCGGCGCCCGGCCCTCCGGCGCGGGTGCCCGTGAAGCCGGGGCCCGGGGCACCCGAACTCCCGACCGGAGGAACCGTCGTGGCTGATCCCCGCACCGGGCCGCTGACCGTCGTCGGCCGCGCGCTCGCCGCCACCGTCTCGGCGGCCGTGCTCGGCGCGAGCGGCCTCGTCTGGTACGAGTACCGTCAACTGGACGGCGGCATGGTCAAGTCGGGGGCGCTGGCGGAGGCGCGGAGGAACGCGCCGCCGCGCCTCGACAGGTCCGTCAACCTGCTGCTCATCGGCCTCGACAGCCGCAAGGACATGGACGGCAACGACCTTCCCAAGGAGTTCGTCGAGGAGGAACTGCACGCCGGGTCCAGCGAGATCGGCGGGTACAACACCAATGCCCTGATCGTCCTGCACATACCGGCCGACGGCGGCAAGGTGACGGCGCTCTCCGTCCCGCGCGACGACTACGTGCAGACCGTCGGTGCGGACGGCCGGATGCACAAGATCAAGGAGGCGTACGGCATCGCCAAGGGGGCCGCCGAGCAGCGGCTCGGGGGCAGGGGGCTCTCCAGGTCCGAGCTGGAGCGGCAGAGCCGGGAGGCGGGCCGGTCGGCCACCGTCCAGACCGTGCAGGCGTTCCTCGGCGTCCCGATCGACCACTTCGCCGAGGTCAACCTGATCGGCTTCTACGACATCGCCAAGGCGGTCGAGCCGATCCAGGTCTGCCTCAACAACCCGGTCGACGACCCGATCGTGGCCCGGACCGCCAACCACGAGGGCGGCGGCACCGGGCTCAGGCTGCCCGCCGGCATCAGCTCGCTCGACGCCCGGCAGGCGCTCTCCTTCGTCCGGCAGCGCCACCACCTGACCAACGGCGACCTCGACCGGACCCACCGCCAGCAGGCCTTCCTCTCCTCGGTCGTGTACAAGCTCAAGCAGCAGGGCGTCATCGGTGACCTCGGGCAGCTCCAGCGGCTGTTCGACGTGGTGAAGAAGGACGTGGTCATCGACGACCGGTGGAACCTGCTGGACTTCGCGCAGCAGGCGCCCGACCTGACCGGTGGCAACGTCGAGTTCAACACCCTGCCGATCACCGGGTTCAAGAACATCGGCGGCCAGGAGGTCAACACCGTCGACCCGGAGCAGATCAGGCGGATCGTCAGGCAGCTGTTCGGCCACGAGCCGCCGCCCCCGGCCCCGGCGCCCGCCGCGGGGCCGGCCGGCACGTCGACCGCGCCGGAGACCCCTGCGCCGCCGGCGAAGGAACGGGCCACCGTCGACGTCTACGGGGTGAGTGCCGCCGCCGCGTCGGCGGAGTCCGAGGCCCTCGCCGAACTCGGCCACCCGGCGGGGAGGACGGCCGGGAGTCCGGCGGCCGGGCGGGCGAAGGCCACCACGGTCGGCTACGGCGCCGGCGCGAAGGCCGAGGCCGAGCGGGTCGCGGCCCGCTACGGCGTCACCCCCACGGCCTCCGCCGCCGCTCCGGCCGGTCACGTGGTCGTCACGCTCGCCCGCACCTCCGGCGCGACGCCCGGCCCCACCTCCGCCGCCGCGCCCGGTGGTTCGTCCGCCGGACCGGCACCCGCGGGCACCCCGGCCGCCGGACCCGCCCCCGAACCGCCCATGCAGGGCCCCGCCGTGCGGGCCGGTGGCATCCCCTGCGTCGACTGAGGACCCCGGCGCCGGGGCGCTCCGCGTCCGGGCACCCCGGGAACCGCCGGGAATCCGGGGGCGTCTTCCGACGGAGTCGAGGGGCGGGAGTGACGCATGGGACGGACGGTGCCGGGCCCGGGCCGGTGGGGCCGCGTACGACGGGTGCTGAGGGGACTCTGCGCCGCCGCACTCGCGGTGCCGGCGGGCCTGGTCGTGGTCCGGCTGGCCGGGTGGGACGACGGAACGGCGCTGTCGCTCGTGGTGGTCGGCCTGCCGCACGCGGCGCTCGGCACGCTCGTGGTGCTGGGGGCGCTGCTGGCGCTGCGCTCGTGGTGGGCGGTGGCGGTCGCCGGGCTGCTCGTCGCCGTGCAACTCTGCTGGCTGGTCCCGAGGTTCGTACCGGACGGCGGTTCGGTCCCGGCCGACGCGCCGCGGTTGCGAGTGGCGACCAGCAACGCCTACATGGGGCAGGTGGACACCGCCGAGCTGGTCCGGCTGGTCCGTGAGCAGCGGGTCGACGTCCTCGCGGTCGAGGAGCTGGGCCCGCGTGCCGCCGCCGGGCTGGACCGGGCGGGCATCGCCGAGGTGCTGCCGTACCGGGAGGTGCGGCCCGGCCGGGACACCGCCGTCTACTCGCGGCTCCCGCTGACCCCGCTGGACGGTGCGGCCTCGGCGGCGGCCCGTGACCAGGTGGCCGTCGACGTGACGGTCGGCGGCCGGACGGTCCGGCTGACGGCGGTGCACACGTACTACCCGCTGGGTGACGCGGGCCGCTGGGCGGAGGACTTCGACGAGCTGCGGGCGGCGGCCGACGGTGCCACCCGCAACGCCGTCCTGCTGGGCGACTTCAACGCGAGCCTCGACCACGCGCCGATGCGTGACCTGCTCGGCACGGGTCTCACCGACACCCATGCCGAGCTGGGTCGCGGCGGCTCGCCCACCTGGCCGGAGTCCAACGCGGACTTCCCCTACCTGTGGCCGGTGATCCAGATCGACCACGTCCTGCACGGGGACGGGTTGCGTGCGGTGTCCGTGGCGGAGCACACCGTCCGCGGCGCCGACCACCGGGCGGTGGTGGCGGAGCTGGCCGTCACGGGCTGACGCGGTCACCGGTGTCCGCCGGCTGCCGCCGGGTGGTGACCCACCAGTGGACGAGTGCGAGCAGGCTGATCAGGCTGCCCAGACCGCACACCGCCGTCCAGCCGCCGTGCTCGTACACCAGGGTGGAGGCGATCGCGCCGAGGCCGCAGCCGGCCGAGTAGAACAGCATGTAGCCGGCGGTCAGCCGGCTCTGCGCCTCGGGCCGGACCCGGTAGAGCAGGTGCTGGTTGACCACGTGCACGGACTGCAGGCCGTAGTCGACGACCACCAGGGCGAGCACCAGCCACCACACCGAGTGCGGCAGCAGCACGGCCGGCAGCCAGGAGACCAGCATCGCGGTGAGCCCGATGGCCAGGGTCCGTTCGGCGTGGCCCCGGTCGGCCCGGCGCCCGGCGCGGCCCGCCCCGAGTGCGCCGGCCGCGCCGGCCAGGCCGAGGAGCCCGATCTCGGTGTGGCTGAGGTCGAACGGCGGGGCGGCGAGGGGCAGCACCATCGGCGTGAGCAGGACGGTGACGGCGGTGAAGGTCAGCAGCGCGAGCCCGGCGCGGGCCCGGAGCACGGGCTCCTGGGCGAACAGGGTGAAGACCGAGCCGACCAGCTGCAGGTAGCCGATCCGTTCGGGGCGGCGCCGCCCGGCCGGGACGACGGCCGCCAGGACGGCGGCCATGACGCCGGTGGCGACGGCGGACACCACGTACACGGCGCGCCAGCCGGCCAGGTCGCCGATGGCGCCGGCGACGGTCCGGGCGAGCAGGATGCCGATCACGATGCCGCTGGTCACCGTCCCGACGATGCGGCCCCGGTCGGCGGGGTCGGCGAGCGAGGCGGCGAGGGCGACCACCACCTGGGCGACCACGGCGAGCACGCCGACCGCCATGGACGCGAGGAGCATCAGCGGCGCGGAGGGGGCGAGGGCGACGGCACCCAGCGCCACGACCGAGAGCCCGAGCTGGCCGACGATCAGGGGCCGGGGCGCGAGGCGGTCCCCGAGGGGCACGAGCAGCAGCAGCCCGACCGCGTAGCCGACCTGGGTGAGGGTGCCGACCAGGCCGATCGTGGAACGGCCGATGCCGAGGTCGTCGGCGATCAGGTCGAGCAGCGGTTGGGAGTAGTAGACGTTGGCGACGGCGAGGCCGCCGGCGACGGAGAACAGCAGGGCGATGGCGGGGGAGAGCCGACGGGCGGGTGCGGAGGGGGCCGCGGCAGCGGCCGGAGCGGAGGTCCCGCGGGCGGTGCGGGCGGTGCAGGTGGTGCGGGTGGTGTCGGGAGGGACCACGTGGACGGCTCCTGGGGGCGGGCGGGGGCCCGGACGTGGCCGGGCCCATGCGGTTTCAATCTGCTACCGCGCCACCCTGGCACAGTCTGGTTTCAATAAGCAACCGCGTGGGGATCCGCTGGTCGCGCGTTAGGGTTGCACGGTGAAACCCCGCCCCCGGGCGGAGGGAACCGCAGGTGAGAGGAGGCGCGCGTGCCCAGGCGCACCACGCACGAGGAGTCGTCCTGCCCGGTCGCCCGGCCGCTGGACGTCGTCGGCGACGGCTGGACGCTGCTGATCGTCCGCGACGCCTTCGACGGGCTGAGCCGGTTCGGTCAGTTCCAGAAGAACCTCGGACTGGCGAAGAACATCCTGTCCGCCCGCCTCGCCGGCCTGGTCGCCGGCGGGGTCTTCGAGACGGCCCCGGCCTCCGACGGCAGCCCCTACCAGGAGTACGTGCTCACCGAGAAGGGGCGCGCGCTGTTCCCCGTCGTCACGGCGCTGCGCCAGTGGGGCGAGCAGTACTTCTTCGAGAGCGACGAGCCCCGCGCCCGGCTGGTGGACCGCGTCGACGGCGCGCCGATCGCCCCGATCGAGGTCCGGGCGGCCGACGGCCGGATGCTCGGTCCGGACGACGCCGAGGTGCTGTTGCCGTAGCCCGGAACGAGGCCCGCCGTCGCC
>NZ_JBHXKE010000207.1:8345-17527 GCF_042722765.1 Kitasatospora sp. NPDC058406 | reverse complement strand
CCCTTCTCACTGCTGGTTGCTCGGCGCCGCCGTGCGGCGCGAGCGATGCGGCGAGCGCCGCTCTGCGCGCCGGTGAGTTCCCTGCGCGCGGGTGGTTCGCGTGCCGGTCCGGCAACCGGTCCTACCCGGCCGGCCGGACCTGCCCCGTCGGGTCAGCGGACGCCGACGCGAGGGGCCGCGACCCGTCCGCCGGACCCGCGTGCGGGCGCCGAGCGTGGGGCCGGACGGCCGTTGCTCGCGGCCGGGGCCGCGCCGCCGCTCTGGGCGGAACGGTTCTGCTGGCTCGGCAGGCCGTTCTGCACGTCCATCACGGCGTGCGCGACCATCCCGCCCAGCGGGTCGTACCGGATCAGGTCGCGCAGCCGGGACCGTGACGACCGGCCCTCGTTGCCCGGGTAGAGGTGCTTGCCCAGCCCCACCGAGTGCGCCAGCGCGGCGAGCGCCGCGGTCCGCGGGTCCGGCGGCACGCCGGTGCGGATCGCGGTGTCCAACCGCTGCTTGATCGCAGCGTTGGTGCAGTCGTCGGACGCCTGATAGCGCGTCGTCGGCAGCACCCCGCACACCTGGCCCGGCACGGCCGTGACCATGCCGCACCGTTCGAGGTGCGCCAGATAGGTCTGCCGGAGCCCCAGTCGGGGCCCGCCGATCCAGTGCGCGGCGCGGACCGGACTGCCACGTCGCCGCAACAGCTCCAGCGCGTGGTCGAGTGTCGGGTCACCGGTGGGCCGTGGCAGTACCACGGCGATGCGGTCTCCCTCCGGAACGATCCGTCCGGCCAGGGACAGCTCGACGAGCTGGGCCCCGGCGAGTCCGAGGTCGAGGGTCTGCGGCTGCGCAGTGGTGCCCGTGGCCGGGTCCAAAGCGAGCAGCAAGAGTTCCTCGGGAATAGTTCTGCGGCTCTTGCCCATCCAAGCCTCCCCGCGTGGATGGGAAACAGCGTGACGCCTCTCACACGGGCTTGTCGAGTACGCCTCCGAATCGTGACCTTGCGATCGAGCGGGGGAACCGGCCGTGGCGGGCCCGGCGTCTGACCGTTGAACAGGCCGCAGTGCGGCCGCGCCACGGCAATAACCGCCGGTCGGGCGGGGTGTGGGCGACCGCAAACGGTCGCGGGTGGCGGAGACTGTACAGGTACACGGGGCGGGGTACCGGCTTCCCGAAATCGGGTCTGCCGGTGCCCCGCCGGGCGTTGAGGAGGCTGGGTTACGTGGGCGAGTCCCCCGACAGGGTGCTGCGGGACGGCGAGCGGGCGCGGGAGCGGGACGGGGAACGGACCGCTGCCGCCGCGGCCTCCGAGGAGGTTGCCGCGGAGGCGGTCGGTGCCGGCGGAGGCGCCGCCGCCGGGTCGGCCGCGGCCGGCTCCGCACCCGAGTCCGGCGAGCCCGCGACCGCGTCCGGATCCGCGTCGGGATCCGCGTCGGGATCCGAGTCCGCGTCCGGCTCCGACGCCGTGACCGCTTCCGAGCCCGGGCCGGCTTCCGAGACCGGGTCGGAGGCCGGGTCCGAGGCCGGGTCGGCCGGTGCGGAGCGCTCCGGTGCCACCGCCTCCAGCGCGTCGGGCGCGCCCCGGGGCGGCACCACCGCCCACCTCCGTGTCCGGGATGCGGACATCCGGACGACGATGCTGCGCTTGCCGTCGGACAAGGCGACCACCTCCCTGCGACTGCCCGCCGACGACGCGACCACCGCCCTGCGGCTCCCCGCCGAAGATGCGACCACCGCCCTGCGGCTCCCCGCCGACGAGGCCACGACCGCGTTGCGCCTGCCGGAGGAGCTGGTGGAACCCCTCGGGACCGGTGGCGTGCGGGGCGGGGACGGGTCGGCGAAGCGCCCGGCCGCCGCCGACCCCCGTCTCGCCATGCGGACAGACGGCGGGGGTGCCGCCGGGGCCGCGACCGCCGACTCCTCGACCGCCGGACCCACCGGGGGCGCCGCCGCCGGAGCCGCCCCGGACACCGGCAGGCCCGAGCGGACGGACCGGCCCGAGCAGACGGAGCAGACGGAGCAGACGGAGAAGTTCGAGAAGCCGGACCACGCGGAGCGGACCCGGGCCCTTCGGGCCTTCCGCGCCCCCGCGGCCCCCGGTGCGGGCACCGTCCCCGCGCCGCCGGCGCCGCGCCCGCTGCCCGAGCCCGAGCCGACCCCCGACCCGGAACCGCTGCCCCGGCCCGCACCCGTACCCCCCGCCCCGGAGCCCGGGCCCACCCCGGCCCCCGAACCGCTGCCCACCCCCGACCGCCGGCCGGTGCCGCCCGCGCCGCCGCTGCCGAAGCCCGAACCGCTCCCCGCCCCGGAACCCGTTCCCGCCCCGGAGCCGTCCCCGGAGTCGACCTCCGAGGCGATGGAGGTCCTGGCCGCACTCAGCGCCCGCCCGGTCTCCCCGCTGCGCCGCGCCCTCAAGCGGATCACCATCTGGACCCTGTTCCTGGCCGTCGTCCTCGGCGCGGCGGTGACCGCCCAGCTGCTCCGCCCGCTGCCGGACGGCAAGGTGCGGCTCACCGCCCCGGGCGGCTTCACCTTCGCCGGTGACCCGCTCGACCTGGCCTGGCCGGCCAAGGGCCAGTCGGCCGCCGAGGTGGTCGGCGTCGGCAGCCTGGGCAGCTCCGGTCAGGAGACGCCCGCCTCGATCGCCAGCGTCACCAAGGTCATGAACGCCTACCTGATCCTCCAGTCGCACCCGCTCAAGAAGGGCGAGAGCGGGCCGAAGATCACCGTCGACAAGCAGGCGGCCCAGGAGTCCGGCAACGTCGACGAGTCCCGCGCCACCCTGGTCGAGGGCCAGCAGATCAGCCAGTACCAGGCCCTGGAACTGCTGATGCTGCCGTCGGCCAACAACGTGGCCCGGCTGCTGGCCCGCTGGGACGCCGGTTCGGAGGAGGCTTTCGTCAGGAAGATGAACGACACCGCCGCCAGGTTCGGCATGACCAACACGACCTACACCGACCCGGCCGGATTCAGCCCGGACACCAAGAGCACCGCCAAGGACCAGCTGAAGCTGGCCGGCCAGGTCATGCAGGACGAGATCTTCCGGCAGATCGTCTCGACCCCGGACACCACCTTCAACAACCAGAAGATCTCCAACACCAACACCCTGATCTCCCCCAAGAACGGCATCATCGGGGTCAAGACCGGCTCCAGCACCCCGGCCGGCGGCTGCCTGATGTGGGCCGCCTACAAGGAGGTCGGCGGGGTGCGCCGGCTGATCCTCGGCGTCACCCTCGGCCAGCCGGCGACCACCGCCGAGCCCAGCATCCTCAAGATGGTCCAGAACGTCAGCGCCAAGCAGATCCAGGCCGCCCAGAACGGGCTGACCGGACAGAGCCTCGCCAAGCAGGGCGAGGTGGTCGGCCGGGTCGAGGACGGGCTCGGCGGCACCGTCCCGGTCGTCGCGGGCAAGGACCTCACCGTGGCCGGATTCCCCGGCATCACCGCGACCCTCGTGCTGGACCCGGTGAAGGTCGGCCACACCGCCAGGGCGGGCGACAAGGTCGGCGTGCTGCGCTCGGGCGAGGGCGACAACCGGATCGAGGTCCCGGCCGTGCTCCAGTCCGACCTGAACCCGCCGTCCATCGCCTCCCGGCTCACCCGCGCCCTCTGAGCGACACCCCGGGCGGAGCGGCAGGCACCCGCTCCGCCCGGGGCTCAGAACCGTGCGCCGCCCCAGCGGCCGGGTTCGGTCCGCGAACCCAACAGCCCCGCGACCGACTCCTCCTCGGACACCACCCGGCCCAGCGCGATCGACAGCGTCAGCCCGGCGAACATGACGATCAGCCAGGACAGCCCGGTGAAGACCACCCCGTACGGCCCGAACTGGCCGATGCTGCGAGCCATCGCGCCCGGCAGGTAGACGCGCGAGGCCACCCCGAGGCCCACCACCACCGTCCCGCAGAGCAGCGCCCCCGGCAGCAGCGGCAGCCAGCGCACCCGGGCGCCCAGCAGCAGGTGCTGCGTCCACCACCAGATCGCCGTCCCGTCCAGGAACGTCAGCGGGATCCCCAGCCAGGCCCCCAACCCGAAGCCGTCCCGGACCGGCGTCTGCAGCACCAGGGTGACCAGCCAGACCGCCAGCCAGACCAGCCAGCGCCAGGCCGCCACCCTCGTCCCCGACTTCGGCAGTTCCCAGCAGCGCTCGCAGACCCGCTGCATCGCCCGGCTCAGCGCCGTCGCCGACAACAGCGTCACCAGCGCGCCGAGCAGTCCGAACCCGGTGTCCTGCTCGTGGCCGGTCCCGAGCAACTGCTGCACCGACTGCGCCGCGTCGCCCTCCAGACCCAGCTCCTTGCGCAGCGACCGCACCACGCCCTCCCGGATCGCCGCCGGGGTGAAGACCGCCACCACGAACAGTGCCGGCAGTGCGCTCAGGAACGCCTGGGCGGCCAGCCGGGTCGCGCAGTCCAGCAGGTTGACCCGGATCAGATGGTGCAGGGCCCGGCCCACCATCGGCACGTGCTCGGGCAGTCCGCGCGCGTATCCGGTCAGCTCGGCCGACCGCGTCCTCCACCGCGCCCTCCGCCGGGCCTTCCGCCGGGTCCTCCGGCCGGTCGGCTGCTCGCTCACGGGCCCGTCCTCCCGACCTGGTCACTGCGCACCATGGTCGCCCGCCCTCCGGGAGCGCGCATCCGGGGGCGACGGGGGCACGGCGCGCGGGCGGCACGGCGGCGTGGCGGCGTGGCCCGGAACATCCGG
This sequence comes from Kitasatospora sp. NPDC058406, assembly GCF_042722765.1. Taxonomy (NCBI): domain Bacteria; kingdom Bacillati; phylum Actinomycetota; class Actinomycetes; order Kitasatosporales; family Streptomycetaceae; genus Kitasatospora; species Kitasatospora sp. NPDC058406. The sequence continues at coordinate 12,841 of NZ_JBHXKE010000207.1, read as the reverse complement.
CCGCGACGTGCCCGGGGGAGGGAGGGACGTGCGAGGCGGGCGAGGAGTGACCGCTGACCGCGCTCCGGAGGGTACGAGCGGCGCTACGGCGTCAGCGCGTGCCGTCCAGCAGGGCCAGGGTCACCCCGCCGAGCGGCGTCACCCGGTCCGGCGGGCCGTACCGTTCGCGCAGGGCCGCCACCTGGTCGCCGGGCAGCACGGCCAGCGGATCGGCGGTGTCCCCGAGCACCAGCAGCCAGGCCCGCCGCCCGGGCCCCGTGCAGTCGGCGGGCCGCGGGCACGCCACCGGGAAGAGGTCCTCGGCCTGGGCGGCACTGCGTTCGACGAACACCGGGTACGGCTGCACCCGGTCCGGCAGGTAGTAGGAGACACCCGGTCCCACCATCGACCAGGCCTGGTCGCCGAGCGGCACGACCAGCCCGTCACCGGGACGGTAGCCGGCGGCTATCAGCCCGGCCGCCGCCTGGTACGGCTCCTTCGACTGCGAGTGCGAACCCTGGTAGCGGACCAGCGACTGCCGGGGCAGGGCCACCACTCCCGCCGTCGCGACCAGCCCGAGCGCCAGCAGCAGCCCCGCCACCCGCAGCTCCCGGGGCGTCCGGGTCCGCCGGGCGACCGCCACCACCGCGCCGTACACGGCGCGGATCCCGCCGCCGGCCAGCGCCGCCCAGGCGGGCACCGTGAACAGCAGGTACCGGTCGAGGAAGTACGAGGTCGAGCCGCGCGACATCACCCAGACCGCCAGCACCGGCAGCACCGCGAGCAGCAGCAGCTGGACCGCGGGCCGCCGCCGTCCGGGCAGGGCCAGGGCCAGCAGCCCGAGCACCACGAAGACGTGGAACACCCGGGCCGAACCGAAGAGCGGCTCGCCGAAGTGCCACAGCTGGTCCAGGCTCGGTCGGGCGAGCCAGCCCAACTGGCGCCCGGACTGCCGGTTGCCCAGCACCGCCACCGGCAGCGCGGCCAGCGCCGCGACGGCCACCGCCAGGGGGAGCCGCCACAGCAGCCGTCGCCGCGCCGCGCCGCGGCGGACCAGGTACGGCGTCACCAGGGCGAGTTGTCCGACCAGGGTGCTCAGCGAGACCAGGTGTCCCGCCCCCGCGACCGCCATCGCCACGCAGTACGGCGCCCACCGCCGCAGCGTCGGTTCGTCCAGCGCCCGGAGCAGGAACCAGGTCGCGGCCGCGACCGCACAGGTCACCAGCGCGTAGGAGCGGGCCTCCTGCGCGTACCGGGAGACCAGTGGCACGACCGCGAAGAGCGCCCCGGCGGACATCCCCGCGACCCGGCCGCCGAACAGCCGCTCGGCGGTGAGCGCCACGAACCCGGCCGCACCGGCCATGGCCAGCACCGACGGCAGCCGCAGGGAGATCACCGAGTCGCCGAACACCGCCGTCCAGCCGTGGAGGAGCACGTAGTAGGTGCCGTTGCTGGCATCGACGTGCTGCAGCATCCGCAGCAGGTCCCCGAGCGGGCGGGTGGCCGCCGTCCAGCTCGCCACCTCGTCCCGCCAGAGGTCGGGCGTGCCGAGCCGGTACCCGCCCACGACCAGCATGATCAGCGCCGGCCAGAGCCACACCGTCTGCAGCAGCCGAAGAACGGCGGGCCGGTACCGTTGTTGGTCCCCCGACGTCATGCTGGCGCGCCCCGTCCTCGCTGTGGTCCTCCCCGGTGGACGCCAATGCCCCCACCGGCACGTTTGTTCACCCAGGCTATCCGCCGCCCCTGCGGAGTGATCAGCTCGGGGGGTGATCACCGGTGGCCCCCGCTCCGCACCCGGGCTCCGTCCTCCCGGCGGAGCTGACTCCCCGTCGGTCCGGCCGCCCGCCTCGTACCGCCACCCCTCCCTCCGCCGATCCGCTAGGCTGTCAGCGGTCATCCCCGCCTCAGTAGCTCAGGGGATAGAGCACGGCTCTCCTAAAGCCGGTGTCGCAGGTTCGAATCCTGCCTGGGGCACAGCGCCGATCACGGCGGATGACGTGAGAAGGGCCGGTTCACGAGGGGATCCTCGGAGCCGGCCCTTCGTCGTCACGTGTCACCGGCCGCTCAGCGTTGCCTGTGCTCGGCCCGGCCCGGATCGGACACGGTCGGTCCCCGCCACCACGGTCCGGCAGGCAGGGATTTGGGCGCCGACCGACGCAGAGCGCCCGGAGCCCGACCCGGCCCGGCCAGATCCGTGCCGGGAGCGGGCGGAGTGTGCCGGCGGAGGTGGCTCCGAGGGGCGTGTCAGCGGATCAGTTCGTCGGGGTGACCGCTGGGTTCCGCGGCGTCGTCGGGCAGGCCGGTGGGAGAGACGAGGACGCGCTGGACCCGGGGGCGGGTGCGCCAGTCCACCCGTCGGACGTCGCGGGCCAGCGCGCCGGGACGCGACAGCTCGATGACGACCGTCACGGCGCCGAGGACGATACCGGCGGCGAGCCAGCCGGCGAGGACGTCGCTGGGCCAGTGGACGCCGAGGGCGACCCTGGTGAAGCCGACCGCCAGCACGGTGAGGGCGGCGACCGAGCAGGCGGCGATCCGGCCGGATCGGCGGACCCGGGGCCAGAGCAGGCCGACCAGGACGGCACAGGTGATCGCGGAGGCCATCGCGTGGCCGGAGGGGAGGGCCGGGCCACCGGCGTGCGAGACCGGCTCGGGGAACGTGGGCCGCTCGCGGCCGAACGAGAGCTTCAGGACCCACAGGCCGCCCCAGCCGATCAGGGTCTGCGCCGCCACCCAGCCGGCCAGCACCCGTGCGCCGATCAGCCAGAGCCAGACCGCGACCAGGCCGAGCACCGTCCGCATGGTGACGGTGCCGCCGATGTTGGAGAACATCTGCACCGCGGCGGTCCACACGGTGTGCTCCGTGGCGTAGTGGTGCAGGTCGCCGACCGACGCGTGGTCGAAGCGGGCGAGCGGGCGCCAGGCCGTCTGCACCAGGGCCGCCAGCACGGCGAACAGCGCGGCACAGCCGACCGCGAGAGCCGCGTGCCGAAGCAGGTGGCGATCACGCGGGGTGATGGTGGGCGAGCTGTTGGTCAGGTGCATGGCTGACACCTTCCCAGCCGGTCGTGCCGATCGAGCGCTGGACCGATAGCGATTTGGCATCTTTTGTGCGGAGGACCTGCGTGCGCCCGGGGGCGGGCGCGGCCCGTGGGGAACGCGGGCGCCGGCCCGGGGGTTCACGAGAAGAGGGGCGGTGCGCGGGAGTGCGCCGCGGGTCGCGGCGAGGGCGTCGACCCGCCGTCCGCCCCGGGCCGGCCCGGCTTCGGAGCCGGCATCTCAGGTGTCCGAGCGGTCACCCTCCGTCCAGGATCGCGGTGAAATCCGGCAGGATACTGCATCGCCGGAAGAATCTGAGCGACTTGGGAATGTTGTCCGGAATCTGTTCGTTGGATCGTTACGTGTGAGGCCCCGCGGGGGCCCCCGCTTCTTGCCCGCTCCGGGCAGGCAGGCAGACCTCGGCAACACCAGCAAAGGGAGCACAAGCATGGCCACCCGTGCCGTCGTTCGCGACAGGGCCGACCGGACTCGCGCGGCCCGCCCGACCAACTTCGAGGCCGACCGTGACCTGGTCGGCATGTACCTCGACGAGATCGCCAGGACGCCCCTGCTCGATGCCGCCGAGGAGGTCGAGCTCTCACTGCGGATCGAGGCCGGTGTGTACGCCCAGCACCTGCTGGAGGAGGACGAGCTCCCCGCGAGCGTGCAGCGCGACGAGCTGGAGGCGATAGCCGAGGACGCCGAGCGCGCCAAGGACGTCTTCATCCGGTCCAACCTCCGTCTCGTGGTGGCCGTCGCCCGGCGCTACCCGCGCAGCGGCCTGCCGCTCCTGGACCTCATCCAGGAGGGCAACGCGGGCCTGGTGAGGGCGGTCGAGAAGTTCGACTACGCCAAGGGCTTCAAGTTCTCCACCTACGCCACGTGGTGGATCCGGCAGGCGATCACCCGGTCGATCGCCGACCAGTCGCGCACGATCCGGCTTCCCGTCCACCTGGTGGAGGAGCTGGGCCGGATCCGGCGGGTGCAGCGGGAGAAGTCCAAGGAGCTGGGCCGGGAGGCCGACCCGTCCGAGATCGCGGCCGAGCTGGACACCACCGAGGCCCGGATCAAGGACGTGCTGGACTGGGCACGTGACCCGGTCAGTCTGAACATGTCGGTCGACGACGAGGGCGAGACGCAGTTCGGCGACCTCGTCGAGGACACCGGGGCGACCTCGCCGGAGGATGCCGTGATGGTCATGCTCCGCCGCGAGGAGCTGGACGACCTGATCGGGCGGTTGGACGACCGCACGGCCTCGATCATCCGGTCGCGGTACGGGATGGAGGACGGCCGCGAGCGCACTCTGACCGAGGTGGGCAAGCAGCACGGCCTGACCCGGGAGCGGATTCGCCAGATCGAGAAGCACGCGCTGGCCGAGCTGAAGAAGATCGCCGACCACGCGGGCTTCGAGGCGGCGTGACGGCCGACGGTCGGGAGAACGGGGCGTGGTGGGCCCGGTGCGGAGCGCTCCGCAC
>NZ_JBHXKE010000207.1:0-8335 GCF_042722765.1 Kitasatospora sp. NPDC058406 | reverse complement strand
GGCGGGGGCCGTGCTTACTACGTGCGCCGCCCCGGGGGGGTTGGCGGCGGGGTCCCGGCCGTGGGTGGGGTCACGGGGGGGTGGGGGCCCGGGTGCGCCCCGCCCCCCCCCGGGCCCACGTGCGTCCGCGGCGGCGGGGCAGGGCCTTCTAGGCTGTAGGGACGGGCGGGGGATCGGCGAAGGCGGTGGACGGCATGGGTGACGGTGTGAGCGGCATGGACGGCGGAGACGCGGCGGTGGAGAAGGATCCGGCGGGCGGAGCCGTGGCGGACGGGGTGTCGGCGGACGGTCGGGAGCAGGCCCGGGGCGCCCGGGCGGGCGCCGGGGCGGACCGGGCGCGGTTGGTCTTCCGGGACCCGCTGGACCAGCAGTCCCGGGACGACACCGACGCGGGCTGGGGCAGCCGCCCGGAGGCGGGGGAGAGCGGTGGGCGGGGGCTGGACTGGTACCTGAGCCAGCGCCCGCCGCACCACGGCGACTGACCGGCGGCCGGGCCCGGTTCGCCTCAGAGGGTCCGGGTGACCAGGGCGTCGCGGATCTCGGTGAGCAGGAGGACCTCCTTGGCCTCGGCCTCCGCCCGGATCTCGGCCGGCGTCTTGCGCCGGGCGGCATAGGTGGTCATCGGCAGGATCAGGCAGAAGTAGACGACGGCGGCGGTGATCAGGAACTGCAGGACCGCGCTCAGCACGCTGCCCCAGAGGATGAGGATGCCGGTGGTGACCTCACCGGCCGCGGTCACCTCACAGGGCCCCTTGAGGCAGGAGGTGTAGGCCGCGAGATCCTTGGCGCCGAACACGCCGACGATCGGGTTGATCACGCCTTTGACGAAGGCGTTGACGATGTTGGTGAAAGCGGCGCCGATGACCACGGCGACGGCCAGCTCGACGACATTTCCACGCAGCAGGAATTCCTTGAAGCCTTTCATGCCGCGTGAACGACGAAGTCGAAATCCGGTTACGGGTGATCTTCAGCTCCCTCTGATTGACAACCCGTTCGGTGGACGGAGGCCGTCTCCGGCGGTGGCAGGCCCGCCCGCGCGGGGCCGAAGGTGAGTGCCACGGCCGCCGCGAGCACGAGGACGGCCAGGGCCCCTGGGCCCTGCCGGAGCGCCTGTCGGAGCCGGTGTCCGCGCCCGGCTCCGCGTCTGATCGGCGGGAACGACGGCACCGGCTGTCGTGGCGGGACGCTCGGCGCGGGCAGTGGCGGCAGCGGGAAGGGGAGCGGGCGGGAGGGGTTCCTGGTCGGCACGGGCACCACCGGTGGTCGCAGGGTGCCGGCCCCCACCGGGTCCGTTTCCGGGTGGCGGCGGGCCGGCTTCTCGTGACGCACACTCTGGGCCGCCGGCCCGGTGGTCGGAAGCCCCTTTCCCTGCCCTGTGGAAAACTCGGGCCCGGGGAGGACCGGCCTCCGCCGAACGGGTGCACTTCTGCGCCGTTCGGGGGAATTGAGAGAATCCGGGAATGCGAACGGCCCGCCGGACCCGCATATTGCGGGTCGACGGGCCGTTCGGTCGTTCTGTCTCGGCAGTCCGGCAGTCCGGGCTTCGTCGGGGCGGTCAGCCCGCTGCGGGAGCGGGGCTCGCCGCGGGCGCGGAGCCGCCCGACGAGGAGGACGACGACGAGGTCGACGTCGACGAGGGGGTCGACGAGCCGGTGCTCACCGAGCTGCTGGAGGAGGAGCGGCTGTCGGTCCGGTAGAAACCGGAGCCCTTGAAGACCACACCCACGGCGGAGAAGATCTTGCGCAGGCGCCCCTCGCAGTCGGGGCAGGTGGTCAGCGGCTCGTCGGTGAACTTCTGCACCGCCTCCAGGCCGTTGCCGCACTCGGTGCACTGGTACTGGTACGTGGGCACTTGTCTTCCTCCTGGCACTCTCGCCTGATGAGTGCTAACGATGGTCAATGATGCGGCATTCCGCTGGATCAGTCCAGCGACTCGGGTGTGAGATGAGTCCGGCCCGTCGGCGGGACGCCGCCCCGCGCCGCCCGGCGATCAGCCCTTGGCGGCGCCCACCAGCTGCGCAGCGGCGCCCGCGCCCGTGCCCGGACCGGGCGCGGCGCCCGCGTCGGCGGTTGCCGCGCTCCGGGTCCCCGGCGCGACCAGCAGCCCCCGCAGGGAGACCAGCGCGGCCAGGCCCAGCCCGGCGCCGGCCACCGGCACCAGGAACCCGGCCGACGGGCCGCTCCCGTCGACCAGCTGCCCGGCGACCATCGACCCGACCGCCAGGCCCAGCCCGATGGCGCCGGTCAGCCAGGTGAACGCCTCGGTCTTGGCGCCGTCCTCGACCAGCGTCTCGACCAGCGTGTAGCCGGTGATCAGGGTCGGTGCGATGGCGAGACCGCAGAACAGGCCGGCGACGGCCAGCGAGACCAGGTTGGGCATCGCCCAGAGCGTCGAGCAGCCGATGACCAGGAGGGCGTAGCTGGCGAGCATCCGGTGCCGGGCGGCGTGCCGCCAGGCGATCATGCCGTACAGCACGCCGGCCAGCATCGACCCGCCGGCGAAGATCCCGTACACGGTGCCGCTGGCCCCGGGCTGTCCGGCCGACTCGGTGAACGCGGCGACGGAGACCTGCATCGCGCCGAAGACGGTGCCGACGCCCAGGAACGCGCCGGCCAGCAGTCGGACGCCGGGCGAGGCGAGGGCGGAGACCCGGCGGGCGCCCGGAACGGCCGGGTGCAGCGCGGGCGCGGTGCGTCGCTGGGCGGCGAAGGCGAGCCCGCCGACGACGGTCAGCGTGGCCTCGACGATCAGTCCGGAGGCCGGGTTGACCGTGGTGGCGATCGCGGAGGCCAGCACCGGGCCGATCACGAAGGTGAACTCGTCGGTCACGGACTCGAAGGCGAAGGCGGTGTTCAGCTTGGCCGGCGGCGTGCCCTCCGCCGACAGCCTGGCCACCCAGCGGGCCCGGACCATCGCGCCGATCTGCGGCACGGAGGCGCCGGCCGCCGCGGCGGCGAGGAAGAGGCTCCAGACCGGCGCGTGGCCGAGGGCCAGGGCGATCAGCGCACCGACCGAGACGGCGTGCACCACGACGGTCGGCACCAGGACGGCGGCCTGGCCGAGGCGGTCGGCCAGCCGGCCGGTCTGCGGCCCGACCAGGGCCTGGGCGACGGCCGAGACGGCGGCGGCGGTGCCGGCGGTGCCGTAGGAGCCGTGGGTGTCGCGGATCAGCAGCAGGATGCCGAGGCTGAGCATCGCGTAGGGGAGCCGGGCGGCGAAGGCGGGGACGAGGAACGTCCACACGCCGGGGGTGCGCAGCAGCGCGCCGTACCCGACCCGGGTGGGGGCGGCGTCGGCGCGGTCCCCGGGCGCGGCGGGCAGGTCGTGCCCGGGCATGGTGTCGTCGACCGTTCGGCGGGCCGTCACGGTCGGTCCTTCCTACTGCCTGGTAGCGCGGCAGGGCATGAAAAAGCCCCGACGGCGCCGAGAGTCGTCCTCTCGCGCGTCGACCGGGGTAGATACCGGGCCGGCCGCGGGGTCGCCGAGGGCCGGACCGCGGCCGCCGAACGGTCGCGCCAACTCTGCATCAGGCAGATGCTGGGTGTGTCATTCCGAGTAGCTATACGCGCGTAGATGGCGCGCTTACCTCCACAATACAGGGCTCGTCCAAAACTGTCCTGTCGATCGAAGGTGAACGCCGGCCGAACACTCCACGGCGTCGGCCGGGCCGGACGGTCGGGCCGGCGTCACCGGGCGGAGCCACCCGCCCCCGGCCCCGGCCCCCGCCGCCCATGAGCCCGGGGGCTCACTCCCGCCCGTACAGCCACCCGGCGAGCTTGCCGCCACGGTCCACGGCCCGCAGCCGCCGCTCCGCCGCCTCGCTCACCTCGTCGGTGGTCACCACCAGCAGCTCGTCCCCGCCGCGCAGCACCGTGTCCTTGTCCGGCACGAAGCTGTTGCCCTCGCGGACGACCAGGGTCACCGCCGCGCCGGCCGGCAGCCGCAGTTCGCCGATCTCCACGCCGGACATCCGGGAGGTCGGCGTCAGCGCCACCGACAGCAGGTGGCCGTGCAGCTTCTCCAGCGGCGCCGACTCGATGCCGAGGTCCTGGCCCATCGAGCCCTCGCCGATCCGCAGCCACTTGGCGACCCAGGGCAGGGTCGGCCCCTGGAGCAGGGTGAAGACCACGACCAGGATGAAGACGATGTTGAAGACCTCCTGGGCCATCGGCGCGCCGGCGACCAGGGGGATGGTGGCGAGCACGATCGGCACCGCCCCGCGCAGGCCGGCCCAGCTCAGCAGGGCCTGTTCACGGACCGGCAGCCGGAACGGCGTGAGGGTGGTCACCACCGAGAGCGGCCGGGCCACGAAGACCAGCACCGCGCCGATCACCAGCGCCGGCACCACGGCCGAGCCCATCGTCTCGGGGGTGCAGAGCAGGCCCAGCAGCACGAACATCCCGATCTGCCCGATCCAGGCCAGGCCGTCGGCGAAGCCGCGGACGGCGGGTCCGTGCGGCAGCTTGGCGTTGCCCAGGACGACGGCGCTGACGTAGACGGCGAGGAAGCCGGAACCGTGCAGCATCGCGCCGCCGGCGTAGGCGAGCACGGTGAGCGCCATGACGGCGATCGGGTAGAGCCCGGAGGACGGCAGGGCGACGTGCTTGATCCCGTAGGCGCCGACCTTGCCGACCGCCAGGCCGACCGCGAGGCCGATCGCGAGTTCGGCGAGGATGGTGCCGATCAGGACGTACCAGGAGTCCAGCTCCCCGGTGGTGGCGAAGGCGACGACCAGGATCACGACGGGCGCGTCGTTGAAGCCGGACTCGGCCTCCAGCAGGCCGGTCAGCCGGTGCGGCAGCGGGACCATCCGCAGGACGGAGAAGACGGCCGCGGCGTCGGTCGAGGAGACGATCGCGCCGAGCAGCAGCGAGGTCCGCCAGTCGAGGCCGACCAGCCAGTGCGCGCCGGCGGCGGTGACGAAGACGCTGACGCCGACGCCGACGGTGGCGAGCACGGTGGCGGCCGGCATCATCGGCCGGACCTCGCGCCAGTTGGTCTTGAGGCCGCCCTCGGCGAGGATCACCACCAGGGCGGCGTAGCCGAGCACCTGGGTGAGCTCGGCGTTGTTGAACGTGATGCCGAGCCCGTTCTGGCCGAGCGCCACGCCGATGCCGAGGTAGATCAGCAGGCTGGGCAGCCCGGATTTGGTCGAGATGCGCACGGCGACCACCGCGACCAGCAGGATCACGGAGAATTCGAGGAGCAGCTGGTTCAGGTGGTCGACATTCACGCAGGGGCACCTCGGGCTGGCAGGGGCGGACGGGGTGTCTGGTGGCGGTGAGGCCGGGAGCGCTCGATCGACAGGGGCGGGGGCGGCCGGCGCCGATTACTCCCCTTACGGATCGTTACGCAGTCTAACATTTTGCCATATCTTTAGGTTTCCCGGCTGTGCGGCCCGTCACCTCGGGTTCTGACCTCCTCCGATTCCACCGTGAGCGTCCCCCGTGCACGCCCGCCAGCCGAGTCGGCCTAATGTGGTGCCCTGTCACGGCCCCGTGCTCCTGACATGTCCGCCCGCCCCCCAGTGAGGACCGCAAGGACCCAGATGCCCCGCTCGAAGAAGTTCCGGCGCGCCCGTCTGATCGTGATCGTGCTGGTCGTGCTGCTGGTGGCCGGCGCCGGCTACGGCGGCTACCGAGGGGTGGCCGCGGTCCGCGCGTCCTTCCCGGAGGTCGACGGCAGCGTCAAGGTGGCGGGCCTGAGCGCGCCGGTCGACGTCAAGCGGGACGCCAACGGCATCCCCCAGCTCTACGCCGACACCTCCGAGGACCTCTTCCGCGCCCAGGGCTACGTCCAGGCGCAGGACCGGTTCTGGGAGATGGACGTCCGGCGGCACATCACCGCGGGCCGACTGTCCGAGATGTTCGGCGACGGCCAGGTCGAGACCGACTCCTTCATCCGCACCATGGGCTGGCGCCAGGTGGCCCAGAAGGAGTTCGACACCCAGCTCTCGGCCGAGACCAAGAAGTACCTCCAGGCCTACGCGGACGGTGTCAACGCCTGGCTCGTCGAGCACCCGGGCGGGTCGCGCGCCTCGCTGGAGTACACCCTGCTCGGCGTCGTCAACGGCGACTACGAGCCCGAGCAGTGGACCCCGGTCGACTCGGTGGCCTGGCTCAAGGCGATGGCCTGGGACCTCTCCGGGAACCTCCAGGAGGAGATCGACCGCGCGTTGCTCGCCCAGGACTTCAGCCCGGAGAAGATCGCCGAGCTGTACCCGGACTACCCGTACGCCCGCAACGGCACGATCGTGAAGACCGGCACCGTCAGCAGCGACACCTACCGCCCCGCCGACGGCTCCGCCCCGGCCGGCGCCCCGGGCACCGGCACCGGCACCGCGCAGGGCGCGACGACCACCGAGGCGCTGCTCAAGGGCGTCACCACCCGGATCGACGCGCTGCCCGAGATGCTCGGCCGCAACGGCCAGGGCATCGGCTCCAACTCCTGGGTGGTCGCCGGGACCCACACCACCACCGGCAAGCCGCTGCTGGCCAACGACCCGCACCTCGGCCCCGGCCTGCCCTCGGTCTGGTACCAGATGGGCCTGCACTGCCGGACCGCCTCGCCCAGCTGCCAGTACGACGTCTCCGGGTTCACCTTCGCGGGCATGCCCGGCGTGGTGATCGGCCACAACAAGGACATCGCCTGGGGCCTCACCAACCTCGGCGCCGACGTCACCGACCTCTTCCTGGAGAAGGTGACCGGCCCGGAGACCTACCTGGTGGACGGCAAGGAGGAGAAGTTCGAGCTCCGCAAGGAGACCATCAAGGTCGCCGGCGGCGACGACCGCACCATCACCGTCCGCACCACCCGGACCGGCGCCCCGCTGATCTCCGACCCCAGCACCGAGCAGCAGAACGTCGGCAAGTACGCGCCCAACGGCACCTCCGCCCCGGACCGCGGCACCACCGGCTACGGCGTCGCCCTGCAGTGGGCCGCGCTCATCCCCGGGAAGACCATGGACGCCGTCTTCGGGCTCGACCGTGCGAAGAACTGGGACGAGTTCCGGGGGGCCGCCAAGGACTTCGCCGTCCCGGCCCAGAACCTGATCTACGCCGACGCCAGGAACATCGGCTACCAGGCCCCCGGGTACGTCCCGGTCCGCGGCAACGGCGACGGCCGCAACCCGGCACCGGGCTGGGACTCCTCCTACCAGTGGAAGAAGGACCCGGTCCCGTTCAACGCCCTGCCGTACAGCTTCAACCCGTCCGGCGGCTACATCGTCACCGCCAACCAGGCCGTGGTCGACCCGTCGTACAAGTACCTGCTGACCAAGGACTGGGAGTACGGCACCCGGGCCAAGGAGATCACCGAGCAGATCGACGCCCGGCTCAAGAACAACGGCAAGATCTCGCCGGACGACATGCAGGAGATGCAGCTCGACAACACCAGCATCCTCGCGAAGACGCTGGTCCCGAGGCTGCTCAAGGTCGAGATCGACGACCCCTACGTGCGCGAGGCGCAGGACCTGCTGAAGGACTGGAACTACCACCAGGACGCCGACTCGGCCGCCGCCGCCTACTACAACGGCGTCTGGCGCCAGCTGCTCACGCTCGCCTTCGGCCAGAAGTTCCCGGCCGACCTGCGGGCCGAGGACAACTGCCTGCTGGTGCGCCAGCAGGCCGACCCGACCAAGCCGGACAGCAAGTCGGACATCGTCACCGAGTGCGGCACCCGTGACCCGGGCAAGGCCCAGCCGGACGGCGGCGACCGCTGGACCGAGGTGGTCCGGCAGCAGCTGGAGAAGCCCGACAGCGGCTGGTGGACGTACATCGACTCCCAGCACAAGGAGCAGAAGGGCCTGGACAACCTCCTCCGCGAGGCGATGAAGAACGCCCGCCAGGAGCTCACCTCGCTGCTCACCAAGGACATCTCCACCTGGAGCTGGGGCCGCCTGCACAAGCTGGAGCTGCGCGAGCGCACCCTCGGCTCGGACGACTCCTCGATCGCCTCCGGCGCCGTCCACAAGCTGCTCAACCGCGGCCCGTACCGCCTCTCCGGCGGTTCGGCGGCGGTCGACGCGGCCGGCTGGAACGCGGCCGCCGGGTACCAGGTCGACTGGATCCCGTCGATGCGGATGGTGATCGACCTGAGCGACCTCGACGCGTCCCGCTGGATCAACGTCGGCGGTGCCTCGGGCCACGCCTATCACCCCAACTACAACGACCAGACCGACCTCTGGCTCAAGGGCAAGCTCCTGACCTGGTCGTTCTCGCCGGACGCGGTCGAGAGGTCGGCGAAGCACAAGCTGACGCTGACCAACGGCTGACGCCCGACGGCCGGCTTCCGCCACGACGGCCCCGCGCCCCCGGACCTCCCGGGGCGCGGGGC
>NZ_JBHXKE010000206.1:0-17721 GCF_042722765.1 Kitasatospora sp. NPDC058406 | reverse complement strand
GGACCGGCCGATCGGCCGGTCCCGCCCCTCCGCACGTCCACCCGTGCCCCTTACCGCGCGGTGTCCGCCGGCTTCAGCACGGGGTCGGTCCATTCCTCACTGAGCAGCCCGAGGACGACCTGGTCGCTGAAGGATCCGTAGGTCCAGGCGGAGCGCCGCAGGGTGCCTTCGAGGCGGAACCCGGCGCGGGCGGCCGCGGCGATCATCGGCCGGTTGTCGGCCAGCGTGTCGACCTGGAGGCGCTGCAGCCCGCGAACCGTGAAGCCGTAGTGACAGAGCAGGGCGACCACGTCGTGCGCCAGGCCGCGACCGCGGAAGCCGGGGAGCAGCGCCAGGCCCAGGTGGGCGGTGCGACTGTGGGTGTCGATGCCCCACAGCAGTGCCTCGCCGGCCAGTTCGCCGGAGGAGCGCTCCACGACCGAGAAACACGCCGCCTCGTCGCTCGGGGCGGCCACGGCGTAGGGCGACCCGGCGGCACCGGGCGAGAGGGGCTGCCAGGGCCGGGAGTCGGCCCGGGAGCGGGTGGCGACGTCGTCGTACAGCCCGGACATGAGGACCGGGACGTCGCTCTCGTGCCGGGCACGGAGAATAAGGGCAGCATTTTGTAACATGTCACATTGTTAACAGGGGTCGAGGCTGCCGGGCAACCGAATTCCGCCCGCCTCCGCCTTCCGCACCCGCCCCCGCACGCACTCTACGACGCCCCGTCACCGGCGGCCGGGCCACGATCCGGTGACGCGACGTCGGGGCGGGCCGGCCGGCCGGGGGAGCTCTGTCGACATGACCTCGTCACCACCCCCGGAGGGCCCGGGCTAGGGTGTGCTCGTGAGTCTTCATGTGGTTGTCGGATACGGGCCCGCGGGGGCGGCCACCGCTCGGGCGCTGGCCGAGCAGGGGCACGAGGTCCGGGTGGTCAGCAGGTCGGGCCGCTCCCCGGAGGCCGGCATCGAGCACGTCGCCCTGGACGCGGCGCGCCCCGAGGCCCTGACCGAGGTCGCCCGCGGCGCCGTCGCGCTCTACGGCTGCGCCGCACCGCCCCTCCACCGCTGGACGACGGACTGGCCGCCGCTGGCCTCGTCGCTCTGCGCGGCGGCCGAGTCGACCGGGGCCGTCCTCGTCATGCTGGGCAACCTGTACGGGTACGGCCCGGTGGACCGCCCGCTCACCGAGGACCTGCCGCTCGCCGCCACCGGCCCCAAGGGGCGGGTCCGGGCGGCCCTCTGGGAGCAGGCGCGGACGCTGCACGAGGCGGGCCGGATCAGGGCGGTCGAAGTACGTGCCTCCGACTTCTTCGGCCCCGGTGTGACGGACGGGGGCCACCTGGCCGGGCGCGTCCTGCCGCGCCTGCTGGACGGCCGGTCCGTCACGGTGCTCGGCGACCCGGACACCCCGCACAGCTGGACCTACCTCCCCGACACGGCCTCGGCGTTGATCGAGGTCGCGGGCGAGGAGCGGGCCTGGGGCCGGGCCTGGCACGTGCCGACGGCCCCCGCGCTGTCCGCACGGACCATGGTCGCCCGGCTCGCCGCCGACGCGGGAACCGGCCCCGTGGCGGTGCGGCGGCTGTCACCGGCGGTGCTGGGAGCGGCGGCGCTCTTCTCCCCGCTGCTCCGCGAACTCCGGGAGGTGCGCTACCAGTTCGACCGCCCGTTCGTGATCGACTCCGCCGCCTACGAGGCCGCGTTCACGCTGCGCGCCACCCCGGCCGAGGAGCAGTTCCGGGCGACGGTGGACTGGTGGCGCCGCCGGATCGCCGCCCCCGCGCGACACGCCTGAGCCCGACCTCCCTGCCCACGTCCGCCCCGCACGCCTGGCTGCGGTGGGCCGGTCCGCGGGAGGTCGCGGACCGGCCCGGGGCTCAGGCGGACTCCAGCCGCTCGACGATCTGCTCGCACAGCTCGTGGGTGCGCAGGGCGTCGTGGGCGTCGAGGGTCTTCCCGGAGCGGACGGCGTCCAGGAAGGTCAGCACGACCTGCTCGATGCCGCGCTGGCGGGCGACCGGCACCCAGTCGCCGCGGCGGCGGACGGTCGGCTGGCCGCGGTGGTCGATCACCTCGGCCAGGTTGTGGACCTCGCGCTTGGAGTCACCGCCGGAGACCTCCAGGATCTCCTCCGTCGAGCCGGAGAGCCGGTTCATGATCCCCAGCGCCGTGAAGCCCTCACCGGACAGGGTGAGGACCACGTGCTCGACCAGGCCGCCGCGCACCCGGGACCGGACATCGACGTGCTCGATCTCGCCGGGCACCAGGAACCGCAGCAGGTCCACGACGTGGATGAAGTCGTCGAAGATCATCGGCCGTGGCGCCTCGGGCAGCCCCTCGCGGTTCTTCTGCAGCACGATCAGGTCGCGCGGACGCTCCTTCGCCTGCACGTAGCCCGGCGCGTGGCGGCGGTTGAAGCCCACCATCAGCGACCGCCCCGTGCGGTCGGCGAGGTCCACCAGCCGGCGGGAGCCCTCCAGGGTGTAGTCGAGCGGCTTGTCCACGTACACGTCGACGCCGGCGGTCAGCAACTGCTCGACGATCGGGACGTGCTGATCGGTGGCCGCGTGCACGAACGCGGCCCGGATCCCGCTGCCGATGAGCTCACCGAGGTCGGTGAACCGGTGCGCCGGGTCGATCCGGTGGGCGTCGCCGATCCGGTCGAGCTTGGCCCGGTCCCGGGTCATCAGCCGCAGGTCCAGGCCGGGCAGCGCCGTGAGCACCGGCAGATAGGCCTTCTGCGCGATGTCGCCGAGGCCGATCACCCCGACCGGCAGCACGGCGTCGGGAACGGCGGTCTCACTCATGGAATCTCCTGCCAGGGGGCGAACGATCATCAGGCGGCTCCACCCTACGAGCTGCCCCGCCGACCGAACCAGGCACCCGGCCGAACCAGGCACCCGGCCGCGCCGGGCCCGCCGCCGGGGCGCGGTCACCCGCCGGACCCGGCCCGGGGGGCGGAGAGGAAGCCCAGGAGGTCGAACGGTCCCGGGGTGGGCAGGGCCTCGCGGTGCAGGGCCGCCAGCATGGCGGCGACCGCGGTGGTGACCGGGGCCGTCCCCGCCCGCTGTTCGGCCCAGAGCCAGTCGCCGTCGGGGTTGACCTCCAGGAAGACCGGCCCGCCGGCGCTGATCAGGAAGTCGAACGCGCCGTAGCGGAGCGACATCGCGGCGGCCAGGGTCCTGGTGGCGGAGGCGACGGCCGGCGGCGTCCGGACGGGCTCGGCCCCGACCCGCTCGGGAGCCGTCCACGGGTCGGCCGGCGAGGTCTTGCCGATCCGGAAGGCGTGAAGCCGCCCGGCCACGTGGTAGACGCGCAGCTCCGCCTCGTGCTCGACGTACTCCTGCACGATGACGGGCGGACCCGGTCCCGGGCCGGGGTCCGCGGCCGGGTCGTCCCGTTCGACGACCACGGGGAAGATCCCGTTCAGGCGCCCCGGCTCCGGCTCGACGAAGTGGTGGTGGGCCGCCTTGACCACCAGCCGCGGGCAGTCGAACGCGCCCCGGGCGCGCTGCGGGTCGGTGGTCAGCACCGTGCGCGGGACGGCGATCCGGTGGTGCCGGGCCAGGTCCAGCTGGGCGAGCAGCCCCGGCCCGGTCGCACGGATCGCCGTCCCGGAGACCGCCGCCAGCTGGTCGGCCGCGGCCTGCCAGGACTCGCGCAGGAACACGGTCCGGGCCGGATCCCCGGTGCTCTCGATGGCGGACGCCGAGAAGTGCCTCACCCAGGTCACCGTGGGGGTCAGCCAGCGGCCGTTCAGCCGGACCGCCCGGCGTTCGGGGTCGACGAGCAGGTCGGCGGCGCCGAGCTCGTCGGCGTTCAACCGCTCCGACCGGACGCCCGCGCTCCCCAGCAGGCCCTGTACCGGCTCCAGGCCCCCGTCACAGGCGCGGCTGAGCAGCAGGACGGCCGGGGCCGGCCGGGGGCGGACGTCGACGGTGCGGCCGGGGCGGGCCAGCTGGTCGAGGAAGGCCGAGGGGCCGTCAGCCGCCACCGTCAGCCGTCGCCGTCGGCCAACAGCTCGTCCGCCATCGTCAGGAGCTTGGCGACCGTCGCGGCCACCTGCTCGGACGCCCGCGGCAGCCGCTCCGCCACCCGCTGCAACAGGACCAGGTCGGGCTGCGGGACCGCGGCCTGCGTCGCCGCCGCGCGGGAGGCGCGGTCGGCGTCCAGCGACCGGAGCCGGACGAGCAGCTCCAGCACCGTCGCCATCTCGGTCGCCAGCAGCCCCAGGGAGGCCATGTCGCCGAGGTCGCAGCGTTCGCGGCTGTCACGGTCCAGCACCGACAGCACCCCGATGCAGTCGCCCTCGCAGATGAGCGGCGCGGCCATGATGCTGCGCGGCACGTAGCCGGTGGACTCCGCGGCGCCCCGGGCGAACCGGGGGCTGTCGGCCACGTCGTCGATCACCACCGGCTGCCCGGACACCATCGCCCAGCCGGCGATGCCGGTGCCGCTCGGGAACCTCGTCCCGAGCAGGTGGTGTTCGCCCTCGCCCGCGACCGCCTCGAAGACCAGGTCCCCGTTGTCCTGGTCCACCAGGAGCACGGAGGCGGCGGCCGCGCCGAAGACGCTGCGGGCGACTTCCACGATCGACTGGAGCAGTCTTCGTTGCGGGATGCCGGCACTGTCCAGCGGGTCAGTCGACACGCGCACCTCCCTCGGGTACGGCTACGTTCTCGGCGGCCAGGTAGAGGACGGACTTGAGTTGGAACGGCGTGAGCGCGCGGTGCTTGCCGAGGATGAGCGCGCAGATGCCCGCGATGTGCGGGGTGGCGAAGCTGTTGCCGGTGCTGAGCAGCCGCCGCCCGCCCGGCCCTGCCACCGGCACCCGCACGCCCCGTGCGTAGAACTCGACCGGTGGGGACGGGTTGTAGTAGTAGGTCATCGGGTCGGGGCGGTCGTGGCTGGCCACCGAGATGACCGAGGCGAACGGCCACGGATAGCTGTGGACCGGCATGTTGTGGGCCGACGCGACGATGATGCAGCGCCGGAAGTAGGCGGCGTCCGAGAGGTCGCGCAGGCCGTCGCGGAAGTCCGGCTTCGTCGTCGAGAGGCTCATGTTGATGACGTCGAACCCCTCCTCGATGGCCCAGGTCAGCCCGGCCAGCAGGGCGGCGCCGCTGCCGTGCCTGCCGCCGGAGAGGACGCGCACCGAGGTCAGCGACACGGCGGGGGCGATCGACCGGATCACGCTCGCGCAGGCGGTGCCGTGCCCCGCCGGGTCGCCCGGTTCGGTCGGGGTGACGGCGAGGACGCCGTCCTCGCCCTTGACCACGTCCATGGCACGGTCGAGCCCGCCGACCATCGGGTGGTCGGCGTCCACGCCGCTGTCGAGCACGCAGACGCGGACGCCGGAACCGTCCGCGCCGCCCCAGGCCCACTCCCGGGTGACCGGGCCGAGCGGGCTGACCTCGAAGGGCTCCTGCGGCACCACCGAGACGGGCATGCTCCAGGCGGGCACGCCCGGGAAGTGGTCGCGCGGCGGCCGGCGCCAGGGCGGCTGGTCAGTCATCGGCCGCGCCCTCCCCCGGTCCGCCGGGCCCGCCCGGTTCCGGACCCGCCCTCCCGTCCGCACCCGCACCCGCCTTGCCGTCCGCCGTCCCCGGCCCGTGGGCGGCGAGCCAGCGACGGACCCGTCCGGCGGGCAGCGCGGCGCCCTTCGCCTCGAACATCCGCAATGCCTCGGTCCCTTCAGCCCGCGCCCGTTCGATCATCCCGGCCGCTTCGAGCACGATCGCCAGGTCGAGGAGGGTCTCCCCGATCAGGCACAGGTCGTCGCACCGGGCCACCAGCGCACGAGCCGCCCGGGCCCCGGCGAGCGCCTCCTCGTGGTGCCCCCGGACTGAGGCGATCCGCCCGCGCAGCGCGGCCTCGCCCAGCCGTGCCCGCAGGCCCGCGCCCTCGCCGTCGTCCGCGCCGTCCAGGTCCGGGCCGTCGAGGCGGTCGAGAGCGGCGGCTGCGGCGGCGGTCCGGCCCTGGGCGAACAGTTCCCGGGCGATCGCGACCTCGGTGTTCCGGGTGTCGGTCGCGTGCTCCGAGGTCCGCAGCACGCCCAGGCTCTGCCGGTACCGCGCCTCCGCCACGTCGTGGGCGCCGGCCAGCGATTCCACGAAGCCCGCCGTGTCCAGCACCACCGCGTCCGCGAGATCGGCGTGCACGTCGCGGGAGTAGGTCAGCGCCTCGGCCACGGTGCGCCGCGCGCCGTCCAGGTCGCCGCCGAGCGCCTCCAGGTGCGCCCGGGTCACCAGGACCGGGAGGAGCAGCGACCGGCTCGCGGCGAACCGGACGCCGAGCGCGGCGCAGAGCCTCAGCCCGGCGTCCACCCGCATCGGCGTCCACTGGGCCAACTCGCAGACGGCGCAGAGCAGCCGGTCCTCCTGGTAGCCGTCGCCCAGGGTCCGTGCCAGGGCCAGCGCGCGCCCGAACGAGGCCGCCGCGGACGCCGCGCGCTCGGCGACGAGTTCGAGGTGGGCGAGCAGTTCGTGCAACCGGCACCAGCTGAGATCGTCCTCGGGGTCCTGTTCCAGCTCCGCCGCGATCCGCTCCGCGTCCGCCGCCACGGACGCGGGCGGCGCCAGGCCGAGCCGGAGCGCGACGATTGCGCGCTGGACCGCCAGGGTGGCCGCGGACCGCCGGTCCCCGGGCAGCGCGGCCTCCGCCGCGGCCAGCGCGGACCGGCACCGCTCCTCGTCCTGGAGCCAGATTCCGGCGTCGCAGACGTGCAGGGCGAGCGCCGTGTGGCGGGGATCGCCGACCGGCAGCAGTTCCCTCGCCCGCTCCAGGAGCTGGACGGCCGCCGGCAGGTCCTTGCGGGCCAGCGCGTGCATGCCCTCGGCGGTCAGGGTGTCCGCCGCCGCACCGGCCAGTCGCGGGGGCTGCGGGTCGCCCGGCCGCAGCTGCCTGCGCAGCCGGGAGGTCTCCTCGACGTGGTAGGCCACCGCCATCGCGTCCTGCGGCAGCTCGCCGGAGAACCGCTCGGCCAGGAAGTCGTGCCAGCGCTCGCGGCGGGTCTTCGGGGTGAACTCGTAGGCGGTGTCGCGCAGCAGGGCCTGGGCGAAGCGGAAGGTGCCGGCCGGGCCGCGTTCGAGGACGCGCCGGCGGACCAGCCGTGACAGTGCCTCGTCGGCCTCGGCGGAGCCGGTGCCGTCCGCGGCGGCCATCACCCGCAGCAGCTCCCGGGTGGACTCGCGCCCGACCACCGCGGCCAGCTCCACCATGCCCCGTTCGGTGACGGGCAGCTGGTCCAGCCGGGCACCCAGCATCGCCTGGATCGTGGGCGGGACGTTGGTGCCGGGGGCCGTCTCCGCGAAGACGTCCATGAGCTGCTCGGCATAGAGCGGGTTTCCGTCGCACAGGGTGGCGACGCGGCTGTTGACCTCCTGGAGGTCCTGCGGAACCACCTCGGCGAGGATTGACAACTCGCCCAGCAGGGACGTGATCTGAGGTGAGGTCAGTGGTCCGACGTCGAGCGTCGTCGCACCCGGTTTGCCGGCGCCCCAGCCGGTGCGGGTCTCCAGGAGTTCGGGGCGGGCGACGCAGAGCAGCAGGACCGGGACCCCGCGCAGCCAGGTCGCGACCTCGTCGATGAGGTCCAGCAGGGTCTCCTCCGACCAGTGCAGGTCGTCCCAGACCATGACCACGGACCGCGAGCGGCCGAGGACCTCCAGAAGGTGCCGCACCGCCCAGGCGATGTCCTCGACACCGGCCGCGCCGCCGTCCTGGTCCACGACCGTGCCGAGGGTGCGCGCCGCCAGGCCGTGGGCCGGCGCCGCCGCTCCGTCGTCACCGGCCCGCGCCGGGTCCTCCTCCAGCAGCCGGGCGAGGGCCGGCCAGCCGCCGGGGAGCGAGCCGAGCATCTCGGCCAGCGGACGGTAGGTGATCCCCCGGCCGTAGGCGGAGCACCGGCCGGCGAGCACCGTCACCTCACCGGCCGGCAGGCCCGCGAGGAACTCCCTCACCAGGCGCGACTTTCCGATGCCGGGCACGCCGACGACGGTGGCGAGGCAGACCTGCCGCCGCAGCCGGGCCCGCCGGAAGCCGCGCTCCAGCGCCTCCAGTTCGTCGACCCGGCCGATGAACGGGGTCACCGGCCCGGGGAGGTCGGCCGCCGGCTCCGGGGCGGTCACCCGCCAGGCCGGCAGCGGGCGGGCCTTGCCCTTCACCCGCAGCGGAGCGACGGGCTCGATCCCGACCTGCCACCGCACCATCGCGGCGGTGTCGGCGCAGAGCAGCACCTCGCCCGGGCGGGCGGCCGTCTGCAGCCTGGCGGCCGTGTTGACCGAGTCGCCGACGACCCGGAAGTCGTCCCCCGGTCTGGTGATCACCACGACGTTGCCGGTGCACACACCGGCCCGCGCCTCCAGCTCGACCTGGTACTCGGCGCTGAGCTCGGCGGTCAGGCCGGCCAGGGCCGCGAGCGCCCCGTTCGCGGCGCGCACCGCCCGGAGCGCGTCGTCCTCGCGGGCCACGGTGGCGCCGAAGGCGGCCAGGATCGCGTCGCCGATGAACTTCTCCACCTCCCCGCCGTGTTCGGCGATGCAGGCCCCGCAGCTCGCGAAGTAGCGGTCCATGACCTGCCGCAGCGGCTCCGGGTCCAGGCGTTCGGCGAGCGCGGTCGAGCCGACGATGTCCAGGAACAGCATGGACACCTTCCGGCGCGTCTCGCGCGGAGCCCCACCGACCGTGAGCGGCGTGCCGCAGCCGGCGCAGAACCGGTCCGACCCGCCGGCGAGCCGGCCGCACCCGGAGCAGATCACTGCGGGCCCGCCGGGGCGGGGCGGGCGGCGGGCCCGGCGGGATCGGCCCCGGGCGCGGCGGGCCCCGCCGGATCGGGCCCCGCCCCGGATCCGGTCCCGGCCTCGTTCCCGGGACCGGCTTCGGCCTCGGGCTTGGGCTCGGCCTTGGCGGCCGGGGCGGCGGCCGTGTCGGGGAGCGCGATCCGGGCGTAGACGCCCGCGAGGACCACGACGACCGCGGACGCCGCGAAGATCGTGTCGATCGGGCCGAACCGCTGGCCGGCCAGCGAGCCCGAGAAGTCCCGCAGCCCGGTGCCGGCGAGCCAGCCCGACAGCACCGCGGCCAGCATCGCGGCCAGCCGGGTGACGGGATAGAACACGGCGACCACCCGGCCCCGGAACTCCTGGGGCGTCGCCGCCAGCAGCAGCGGCGACATGGCGGTGTTCAGCATGGTGATCGGGAGGACGAAGAGGAACAGCAGGGTCACCGCGGCCGGGAAGCCGCTCTGGCGGGAGTACAGGAGCAGCAGGGCGCCACTCACCATCAGCCCGATCCAGGTGGTCCTCCGGGCGCCGATCCACTGGACCACCCGGCCCGCGGCGAGCGCTCCCACGATGCCGCCGATCCCCATCGCCATGCCGAGGTAGCCGTACAGCTCGGCGGACGCGTGCAGGTTCCTGGTGGCGAAGAAGATGTTCAGGGTGTTCAGGGCGCCGATGCCGAGCTGGCCGATCACGGCGAACAGCAGCAGCGCCACGAGGAACCTGCTGCGGCGGAAGAACCGCAGGCCCTCCAGGAACTCCGCGCCCAGTCCGCGCCGTTCGGCGGCCGGCCTGCCCCGGTCCGGCTTCGCGGCCCGTGCGTCCCCGGCCGCCGGCCGCACGTCCACCGACCGGATGGCGAGGTAGGACACCAGGTAGGAGAGGGCGTTGAACAGCAGCGCCCACTGCAGGCCGACCGTGAACAGCAGCGGCGCGGCGAGCGGCGGGCCGATGATCCAGGCGGTCTGTCCGGTCGCCTGGGCGATCCCGGCCGCTCTCGCCCGGTCGGCCTCCCCCGTGACGAGTTCCGCGATGACCGAGAACCTCGCCGGGGTGAAGAACTGGCTGGCCGCGTTGAGGACCAGCACCGTCGCGTAGATCAGGCCGAGCCACAGCCCGACCGGGAGGTCACCGGCCGGCAGGAAGGAGACCGCGGTCAGCAGGGCCACCAGCCCGCCCCGGATCGCCTCGGTGCCGAGCATCGTCGCACGCTTGTCCCAGCGGTCGACGAACACGCCCGCGAGGGGGCCGACGAACAGGACGGCGGCGCTGGTCGCCAGGACGACGCCGCTGACCGCCTGCGGCGCCCACGGCTTCCCCCTGGCCAGCTCCATGGCCACCCACAGGACCAGGGTGGTGCTGAAGACGGCGTCCCCGACGGAGGAGACGGCCTGTCCGAACCAGAGGCGGGTGTAGCTGGGGTCGATGAGGACCAGTCGTGGTCTCATGAGGCGTGCTCCGGCCGGAGGAGGAGCGTCATCAGGGCGGTCACCAGGGTCGTGTGGTAGGCCGTCGCGAAGAAGGCCCCGACCGGTTCGGCGTCCGTCGCGGCGGTCCTCGCGGACCGGCCGGGGAGCGCGCCGTCGGGCCGCTGGGCCCGGACCAGGCAGTCGACGGCGGCACGGCCCCAGGGGGTGCGCAGCGGGTCGAGGCGCAGGCAGACCTGGGCCATGACGAGCTCCGCGGCCAGGTCCCACCAGTCGTGCCGCACGCAGTGCTCCAGCAGCCGGCGGAGCAGCTCCGCCGCGTCCGCGAGGGCCGTCGCGGAGAGCCCGGGGGCGGTCCGGCCGAAGTCGCTGAGGTAGAAGCTGGAGTGCGTGAGGGCGTACGCCTCCGGGACGGTGACCGGTGCCGCGTCGTCCGGCCCGGCACGGTCCGGTGCGGCACCGTCACGGGCGGCACGGTCCGGCATCGCGGCGGGCAGCCGGACGAGGAAGTTCCGACCGAGCAGTTCCTCGTAGGGTTCGAACGCGTGCGGCACCCCCGCCTTGTCCGCGTAGTGGCGCAGTTCCAGCTGCTGGTAGGCCGACCTGCCCTGCGGTGACAGGTCGTCGGGGGTCAGCCGGGCGAGCACCGCCCGGTGCGGCGTGCCGTCGGTCCCGGCGGGTGCCAGTGCCGCGCAGGCCAGTCCGTACGGGGCGGCGCACCGGGGGTCGGCGGTGAGGAGCGCCGGGAAGTCCGGGTGCTGCCAGACCGTGCGGACCACCGCGGTCGCCTGGTCGAGGCGGGGGTCGCCCCCCGTGTCCCGTCGGGCCCACAGGTGGCAGAGCAGCGCCAGTTCCAGCGCGGCCTTCGCCCGCCCGTGCTCCGCCGAGCGGCCGGGCGCCGAGTACGGGTCGAAGTGGTCCAGGTGTCGCCCCAGCCAGGCGAGCGTGCCGGCGGACAGCCGGTCGAGGTCCGATGGCATGGCTACAGGCGCCCCGTCTCGTCCAGGTAGTCGAGCAGGGCCGCGTCCACCGTGTCGTGGAAGGCGGCGAGTGTCCGCCGGTCCTCCTCGCGCCGGTACAGGTCCTCGCAGCCGACCCACCGCTCGCGGGTGACCGTGTCGGGCAGGTACCCGCCGGTGACCGTGCCGACCTCCCACGCCGTCCTGCCCGCGGTCTCCCAGCAGCTCGCCAGGGTGCCGTCCGCGCTGACCACCGCGCCGTAGCGGCCGTCCCGGTAGCCGCAGGTGACGCACGGCCGGTGGCCCTGCGGCCGGGTGACGGTGAATCCGAGGTCGAGCGCCCGCCGCTGCCACCGGGTGAAGCGGGCCGACAGCTCGCCGGTGTGCAGCAGGTCGTTGCCGTAGCCGATGCCCACGTCGCCGACCTGGGCGAAGTACAGGGTGCACCGGGCGGGGTCGAGCCGTGTGGCGAGCCGGTCGATCAGCGCGTCGACGCCCCGGTAGGTCTCCCCGGAGACGTTCACCCGCAGCAGCCACCGGAGCGGGGAGGTCTCGGACGCCCGGACGAGGTTGTGGACGATCGTGTCGAAGGTCCCGCCGCCGTCCGTGCGCCCGACCCGGATGCGGTCGTGGTCGGGGCGGTCGCCGTCGAAGGTGATCTGGACGGACCCCAGCCCGAGGCCGGAGAGCCGGCCGGCCAGTGCGGGCGTGAGCAGGGTGGCGTTGGAGATCATCCAGGCGGAGACCGGCCCGCGGGCGGCCGCGCGTTCCAGCAGTTCCAGGCACCCGCGCGGGTTGAGCAGGGGTTCGCCGCCGAACAGCAGGATCCGGAGCTCCTCCAGTCCGGCGGCGGCCATCTGCCGCTCGGTGAAGTCGAGGATCGAGGTGATCGTCCGCGAGGTGAGGCGGGTCCGGGCGATCCGCGGCGGACGGCTGCCGCCGTCCGGGTCCTGGCTCGTGTTCTGGAAGCAGTAGCCGCAGCCGAGGTTGCAGTGGGTGCTGGTCAGCACGGTCAACGCGTAGCTGTGCGGGGGTTCCGCGGTCATCAGGCCGTACTCGCGGAGCCGGCGTTCGGTGCCCGGCCGGAGCAGGCCGTCGGCGGTCAGCTGGGTGGGGCGCAGGCGGGCCAGCCCGCCGCCCGGGCCGAGGAACCACCAGTTCCGCTCGCCCCGGAGGAGGCGGACGCCGCGGTCGAGGTCGGCCTGCGCGGGGTTCACCGGGCACCCCGCGTCGCCGGCGCCCGGTCCCGGCCGGTGGCGTCGTCCGCCGCCGGAGGCCCGGCGCTCCCGCCCGCCGCACGGGCGCCGTCCGGGGGGCCGGCGTCCGGTGCGCCGCCTCGCCGGCCGTGGGCGACGGTCAGCGCGGTGAGGGCCGTCACCAGGGTGGCCTGGTAGGCCTTCCGGAAGAACTCCGCCGTGGTCGCGGTGGTGTCCGCCCGGTCGGCGGCGGACCGTCCGGGAACGGCGCCGCCGGGCGACTGCACGTCGCCGAGCAGCCGCAGGCCGGCCTCTCCCGAGGGGGTGCCGAGCGGGTCGAGGCCGAGGCAGTGCTGCGCGAGCACCAGCTTGGCCGTGAGGTCCCAGTCGCCGTTGCGCACGCAGTCCCCGGTGAGGCGGCAGACCAGGTCGCGGGCGTGTTCCAGGGCGTCGCCGGTCAGGCCGGGGTCACGGAAGCCGAAGTCGCTCAGGTGGAAGAGGGTGTGGGTCACGTCGCACACGTCCGGCTCGCCGACCGGCTGCCCGTCGCGGTGCCGGGCCAGCCGGCTGGCCTCGTACAGTCGCCGGTAGGAGTGCAGCCGGTGTCCGACGCCGGCGAGGTCGGCGTAGAACCTGGTCTCCAGGTGGAGGAAGGGCGACTTCCGGCCCGGCGTCAGGAAGCCGCCGGCCGTCACCTCCGCGAGCGCGGTCCGGTGCGGGCCGTCGGTGAGCCCGGCGGGTGCCAGTGCGCCGTACATCAGCTTGAACTGCCAGGCGTAGCGCGGCTCGGCGACGAGCAGGGCCGGATGGGCCGGGCTGCGCCAGACCCGCTCGACGGTCCCGGTCACCTCGGCCAGGCCCGGGTCCGACGGCACGGCCCGCTCCCAGGAGCGGCGCAGCAGGGCGAGCTGCAGCAGGGCCTTGACGCGTGGTGTCACCGGCAGTTCGGCCCGGCCCGACGGGGAGTCAAGGTAACCCGAGTGAAGGCGTATCCACTGCAGTGCGCCCGCCGCCAGGCTCTCCACGGCCACTGCGTCCGGGCCGGCTGATCGAGTACCCATGGTTCTCCCTAGAGGTTGCGGACCGCTGGGCCGCCTGCTCGATGACGTCGGCCGCACGGGCCGGGCTGTTCGCCGCCGCGAGCCGGCGGCCGAGCCGGCGGGCCCCCTCCCGCAGCCGGTCGTCCTGCCAGGCCGCCTCGACCGGCCGGGGCCGGTCCGGCCGCTCCGCCCTCGGGATGTGCACGGCCACGCCGGCCCGGAGGCAGGCGCCGGAGAGCACCGGCTGCTCGGATCCGTTGGGGGTGACGCCGAGGGGCCGGCCGCGGAGCAGCGCGCCGAGTACCGGGGCGGAGGTGCCGCTGGTCAGCACGAGTCCGGCGAGGTCGACGAGCGGCCCCAGCCAGGGTTTGCGGACGAGCAGGACGTCGGCGCCGGGCGCGGGTCGCGGGTCGGCCGTCCGCCCCTGCTCGACCACCGCCTGGAACGGGCCGCCGGTGAAGGTGGCGTTGAGGCGCGGCCAGGGGGTGCCGCCGCCGAAGAACCGGCCGAGGTGCACGTAGACGACGGGCTTGCCGACGCGTGCCAGGTGGTCGGTGATCGCCGCGAGTTCGGCCCGGTCGGCGGCGGGCTCCCAGGCCAGCGGCCCGACCTGGTGCGCGCGCTCGGGCAGCACCGCGCCCGGGTACTCCAGCTCGGGGTCGCCGCGGAGCAGCAGGGCGTCGCCGAGCAGCGGGCCGTCGCCGAGCAGCGGGCCGTCCGGCCACCGGGAGGGCCGGCTCGCCAGGCCGGCCTGCTCGCGGGTGGCGGCGTACAGCTCCAGGCACTCGTGGGTCCGGTTCTCCCTGGTGCGGCCCCACTGGGGCTCGTCCTCGCCGCCGGTGCGGTAGTTCCAGAGGTGGACGGAGAGTCCGATCACCGCCACCGGGATGTCCAGCGCCTCGGCGGCGAGCAGGGCGCCGTTGCACAGCACCGAGGTGACCAGCAGGTCGGCCCGCGCCTCCCGGGCCGCGCGTACGGTCGCCCGGTACTGCTCCACCCCGGCCGGGCCCCACCGGGCGGCGGAGAAGGCCCGCGCGCCGCCGAAGTCGTCCGCCGGCGCGAACGGCAGGCCCGCCTCGGCCACCACGGCTGCGGCACCGGCCCGGCCGAGCACGCCGACCCGGTGGCCCCGGCGCCGCAGCTCCCGCCCGGCGGCGAGTGCCGGGTAGAGGTAGCCGCCGTCGCTGAGCGGGCAGAGCAGGATGTTCACGGGGCCTCCGGGCCGGGGCGGGCCGACACCGAGCGGGCCGCCCCGGTTCCGGCGGCTCGCGCCGGGGACGGGATGGCCCGCTCGGTTCTCGTGGCTCGACCTGTCGAGTCGGTCGGGTCAGAGGGCCGCGCTGTTGTTGATGATGCAGATGGAATCCTCGCCCGCATCGTGCGCGACGACGTCGACGTCCTCGTCCTCGACCTCGGTCGGCTCCGGGTTGATGTCCTCGGGCATGTTGCCTCCTCTCCCCTGGCGGCGTCCGCTACGCCGATCCCAGAGAACGGTAGGGATCCTCGGTATGACGACGATTAGTCAGCGGTTCAATACCGGTATGACAGCCACTCAGAGCCCCTTCGCGCGGCCGCACGGGCGGCGGTACGGGCGGCTGTACGGGCGGCTGTACGGGCGGCCGGCGGGTCGGCCGCCCGGCCCGCCGCTCAGGGGTGCGGCACAGGACTCCGGTCGGCCGTGCGGGCCGGGGCCTGCCCGGCCGCCGTCTCCCGCGCGTAGGCGTACGGCAGCGCCGGCATCTCGTAGCGCACCGTGTGTGCGAGCCCCTCCACGTTGGGGACGGTGAGGAGGCTGGCCTCCAGGAGGTGCTCCAGGACCCGCACCGCCGCGTCCGGCCGGCAGTCCAGCACCGCGGCGGCCTGCTCCAGCGTGAACACGGGCTCCGCGAGCAGCCCGAGCCGCAGCACCGCCCAGTGCGCCGCCTCGGGCAGGTCCCCGATGGACTCGGCCAGCCGGGCACGGACCGCCGGGTCGCCGCCGCAGAGCTCGTCCAGCAGCCCCGGGGCTCCGGCCATCCGCGCGCTGTACTCGCGCAGCGGCACGTGGCGCAGGAACGCCAGCCGGTCCGCCACCAGCCGGACCCCGAGCGGCAGCAGCCCCGCCGCCCGGACGATCCGGCCGGCCGACTCGCGGTCCGCGTCGACCCGGTCCGGGCCGATCACCCGGCCGAGGAACTCCACGGCCTCCTCCACCGCCAGCGAGGAGAGCCAGAAGCGGTGGGCGCTCTCCAGGCCGATCATCCGGGGCCGGGCCGTCACCACGACCGCGCTCTCCCCGGCCTCCGGCAGCAGCGGCCGGACCTCGCTCTCCCGCCGGGCGTCGTCGACGACCACCAGGGCCCGGCGTCCGGTCAGCCAGAGCTGCCAGGCCCACCGGAGGTCCGGCGGGTCCGGCGGTCCGGCGGGCTCCGGCCGGCCGGGTGCGACCGCGGCCAGCAGCTGGCGCAGCACGTCGTCCAGCGGGCGCAGTCTGCCGTCGTCGCCACGGAGCCGGACGAACAGCCGGCCGTCCGGGAAGCGGTCGCCGAGCCGGTGTGCGACGTGGACGGCGAGCGCCGTCTTGCCGGAGCCGAGCGGGCCGGTCACCACGGCCAGCCGGTTGCCGCCCCGGGCCAGCGCCTCGGACAGCTGCCGGGCGGCCGGCGCCCGGCCCGTGAAGGCCGGTGGATCGCAGGGCAGCAGGTTCGGCGGGGCCGTCCGGCCCCGCCGTGGTTCCGCGGGCGTCGCCGCGACCGCCTCGGCCGCCCGCGGCAGCGGCTCCGCCGACGCCGGCCCCTCCCCGGGGGGCCGCAGCCCGGCGGACGGGCGCAGCTCGGCGGGCGCCCTCGGCCCGGCGGGCGCCGGCTCGCACAGCAGCGAGCGGTAGAACCGGACCAGCGCCGGACTGGGCGGCAGCCCGAGTTCGTGGGCCAGGCACTGGCGCAGCTCGTCGTAGACCGCCAGCGCCTCGGAACGCCGCCCCGCCTGGCACAGCGCGGTCATCTGCAGCATCCGCAGCCGCTCCCGCA
Source organism: Kitasatospora sp. NPDC058406 (assembly GCF_042722765.1). NCBI lineage: Bacteria > Bacillati > Actinomycetota > Actinomycetes > Kitasatosporales > Streptomycetaceae > Kitasatospora > Kitasatospora sp. NPDC058406. Next base: position 1,330 of record NZ_JBHXKE010000206.1, on the reverse strand, counting down.
GCGGGTGCAGCTGGACGGTCTCGGTGACGCGCTCGATCACGGCGGGCCCGCCGCCGGCGGCGATCTCCGCCTCCACCCAGTCCTCGAAGACCCCGAGGAACCTGCGGTCCAACCGCTGGGCGGCGGCCCCGATCAGCGGCACGTCCCGGAACCCGTCGAGCGCCGAGCCGCGCCACAGGTCCAGCGCCTCGGTCAGCGCACCGGCCCGGGCCCGCTGCTCGAAGCAGAGCGCGTCGAGCTCGCCGGCCGCCGTGTGGAGCACGTACCCGCCGGTCTGGTGGCTGATCCGCGATCCCGACTCCACCCCCACCAGGCGGCGCAGTCCGGACACGTACACCTGGACGTTCTTGCGGGCCGTCCGCGGCGGGGCGTCGTCCCACAGCGCCTCGACCAGGGAGTCGAACGAGACCCGCGCATTCGCGTGACACAGCAGGGCGGCCAGGAGAATCTGCTGTTTCCGCGATCCCGGGTCCACCGAGCGGCCGTTCGCCAGCACCCGCAGAGGGCCCAGAATCCCGAAACTCACCGTCATCTCACGCCAACTTGATAACGAGGGAATGCCCTTCCACCTCGGCGTCCGAAACCGCGTCCAGCCGTTGTTTGACGGAGTTGAGGACGGTCACCTCGTCCTCGGTGAGCCGTGCGAGCACGTCCCGCTGCTCCTCCGTCAGCAGGTCGACCGGGTTACCCGCTTGCCGCAGGGCGGCGAGGGCGTCGAAGGTCATGGTCCCCTCCTGTCTCGTGTGCCAGAACATCATCGTCTTCGGCCCGAACGCCGTCCATGAGACCTTTGGGCCAGAAAGCACCGTCGACCGGGGACGAAGCCGCCATCAGCGCGAGGAGGCCGGCCTGCAGTCTTGACCGAAGTCCCAGCTTCGCCAGAATGGCGGTGACGAACCGCTTCACCGTGCGTTCGCTGACCTGCATTTCCCGGGCTATCGAGCGGTTGTCGTACCCGAGGCCCAGGAATTCGAGGACGACGCGTTCCCGGGGAGTGAGCGCCCGGCTGAGCGGCAGGGCCTCCGCCAGCGGCTGCGGCAGCCCCGGCTGCCGGTGCGCCCCGCACGCCGGACACACCACGGCGATCGAACCACCCGCCCCGCTCAACGCCGTCGTACCTCGGTACACGAACGCGGCGGTCCGTCTCCATCAGACATCACCAGGATCCCCCCTCGGGCCACACGACCGCCGTGCCCACATGCTGACGCGAGGACCGGGCACCGGCAAGAGGGCTGACCGACCCTCGTCATCTCGACCTCCCACCGGGGCAAGGGAGTTGTGGCCGGAGCGACGGATGTGAAGAGTCCCCGCGGCCCGGCCGGGGCCGGGC
>NZ_JBHXKE010000205.1:0-17856 GCF_042722765.1 Kitasatospora sp. NPDC058406 | reverse complement strand
CACACCCCGTCGGCCTGCGGCCTGCGGGGTGTCCGCTCGTGCGGGTCAGCCGGCCGGCCCGGTCATCGCGGCGAGGACGGCGCGCCAGTCCTCCCCGGGCTCCGGGCGGAGCAGCTCGGCGAGCGCGTCGGCCCGGTAGCGCCACGGGCGGCGCAGCTCGGGGTCCGCGTCCTCCGTGGCGGTGACGGCGCCGGCCGAGCCGAGCAGGCGGACCAGCTCGGTGGCGAAGTCCGTCCAGGAGACGTGGCCGGTCACCGCGTTGACCACCCGGCCCGGTGCCCGGGTGAGGCCGCCCGCCAGGGCGCGGGCGAGGGCCGCCGAGTGCACCCAGCTCGCGCCGTACCAGTCGGCGCCGCCCTCCGGCGCGGACCGCGGCAGGGTGATCGGCCGGCCCGCCAGGGCGTCCTGGTAGAGCGCGCCGGTGGCGCCCCAGCGGAGCTGGTCGCGCAGCCGCCGGTTCGGCCCCCAGACCAGCGGCGAGCGGACCACCGTCCAGGGTCCCCGGCCGTCGGCGGACTCGCGGAGGATCCGCTCGCACTCCGCCTTGGCCCGCCCGTACGGGCTGACCGGCCCGGTGGCCGGGGCGCCCTCGGCGACCTCGCCCGGCGCGGGGCGCCCGTAGGCGTCGACGCTGCTGACGAAGACGAAGCCGGCCCCGCCGCGCCAACCGTCCACCAGGGCGCGCATCGCGGCGACGTCGACGGCGTGCTCGGTGAACGTGCACGCGGAGTGGATGACGGCGTCCACGCCCTCGACGGACCGGCGCAGGCTGTCGAGGTCGGCGAGGTCCCCCTCCGCGACCTCGACGCCGCTGCGGGCCACCAGGTGCGCCGACTCGGGGCGGACCAGGGCGCGGACCGGTCGGCCCTGGGCGACGAGCTCCTGGAGGACGGCCGCGCCGACACCGCCGGTGGCCCCCGTGAGCAGCACGGTGCCGGCCCGGGTGGCCGTGCTCCGGCCGGTCCCGGTCCGCACGCCCGCGGCGGCGGACGCGGTCGCGGTGGAGCGCCGTTCCGCGGCGCGGGTGGTGAGGAGGCCGGCCAGCGCCCGGGGCGTGCGCTGTTCGAGAACGTCCAGCCCGGTCAGCGGCAGACCCGTGCCGGTCCGGAGCCGCTCCGCCAGCTGGACCGCCACCAGCGAGTGGCCGCCCAGCCCGAAGAAGTCCCCGTCCGGCGACGGGCGTCCGCCCAGCAGGTCCCCGAACGCCGCCAGCACCGCGTCGAGGTGGGCGGACGGGGCGGCGGCGGGCGCGCCGGGGAGGCGGGCCGGGTCGAGGGTGCCGTCGGGGTGGCGGGGCAGGGTGTCCATGAGGGTGACGGCGGCGGGGAGCCGGTCGGGCGGCAGTTGTCGGCGGAGGCCCGCGCGCAGGTCGGTGCCGCCCGGGGCGGACGGGCCGCGGACCACCGCGTAGGCGAGCGCCGGACCGTCGTCCGGGGCGAGCACGGCGGCGTCGGCGACCCGGGGGTCGGCGAGCAGGGCGGCGACCGCGGGGTGCTCCGGTCCGACGGACCCGGCGGGCGACGGCGGGGCGGCGAGGCGGCTGCCGGGGAGCTCGGAGAGCGGGCGGTCGGCGTCGGCGGCGACGGCCACGAGCAGCTCGGCGAAGGCGGCGTGCAGACGGCGGGCGGTGGGCTCGTCGAGGGCGGCCGGGTCGTGCTGGAGCAGGCAGCGCGGCTGCGGGCCGTCCTCGACCAGCAGGGTGAGGCCGAACTTCGCGAGACCGAGGTCGATGTCGACGGCCTCGGCGGCGAGACCGGGCAGGGTCAGCGGCTCCGACGGGCCGACCAGGTCGCAGCTGACGGCGAGCAGCGGGGTGCCGTCCGCGCCCCGGGCGGCGGGGCCGAGCCGCTCGACGACCAGGTCGAACGGGACGTCGTGGTGGACCTGCGCGTCGAGCAGGGCGGTCCGGACGGCGGCCAGGACGTCGGTGAAGACCGGGTCACCGCCGGGGAGTTCGGCGCGGACCGGCAGGGTGTTGACCTGGAGGCCGACCAGTCGGCGCAGTTCCGGGCGGGCCCGGTGGCCGCCGGCGCAGCCGAGGACGAGGTCGGGCTCGCCGGTGGCGGTGCGCAGGGCGGCGAAGGCGGCGGCCAGGACTACGGCGAAGAGCGTGGCCCCGTGCCGGGCGCCGAGCCTGCGCAGGTCGTCGAGGGTGCCCGCGGCGAGCGGGGAGCCGTGCAGGGCGGCCCGCCGGTCGGGGGTGCCGGGCGGGACGGGGCGCAGCAGCGGCAGCGGCCGGGCGCCGGTGAGCGCGGCGGCCCGGTCGGCCGCCGTGGCGGCGAGTTCGTCGTCGCGGCCCCGCTCCCAGCGGGCGTAGTCGGCGTACGGGAGTCCCGGCTCGGGGAGGTCCTCCGGTCGGAGCCCGGCGGCGTCCGCGTACAGGGCCGCGAGGTCGGCGGCGAGGATCGGCAGGGACCCTCCGTCGACGGCGATGTGGTGGATCGTCAGGAGGACGGTGTGGTCGTCGGGGGCGTGCCGGAGGGCGAGTGCGCGGAGCACGGGGCCGGTGGCGAGGTCGAACGGGCGGGCCGCTTCGGCGTGCAGCAGCGCGGTGCCGTCGGGGTCGGTGCTGCCGGGATCGGTGCCTTCCGGGGCGGCGGGCCGCACGGGGACCGGGATCGGGACGACCGGCCCGGTCTCCTGGTAGGGCCGCTCGTCGCGCTGTCCGTAGCGGGTACGGAGGATCGCATGGCGGGCGGTCAGGCCGGTGAGGGCCGTCGCGAGGGCGTCGAGGTCCAACGGACCGCGCAGCCTGGTGGCGAGCGGGACGTGGTAGCGCGCGCCGCCCTGGCCGAGCCGCTCCATCAGCCACATCCGCTGCTGGGCGTGGGAGAGCGGGGCCGCGCCGGTGGCGGAGGTCCGCGGGACCGGCCCGGCGCCGCGGGCGGGGCTCACGGCGCGACCGGGGCCGGCGGCGGAGCCCGAGGTCACGGGGGTGGCGGAGGGGCCGGGAACGGCGGCCGGGGGGCCGCCCGCCCGGTCGGCGGACCCGTCCGCGACCCGGCGGCGGGCGCGGCGGAGCAGGGCGGCCTGGTCGACGGGGGCGGCCTGACCTGCCTGGTCGGCGGGGGCGGTCATCGGGTGGGCTCCTGGTGGTGTGCGGCGGGCCGGACGGCGTCGCCGTCCGCGGGTTCGGCGGGTTCGGCGGGTTCGGCGGAGGCGTCCGGCGCGGCGGACTCGGCCGCGAGGAGGGCGCGTTCGATCAGCGCCGCCTGGCCCGCCACGGTGGGGTGGTCGAGGAAGTCGCCGAGCGGCAGGTCGACGCCGAGGTCCTCGCGGAGGTCGTCGACGACCCACATCGCGAGCAGCGAGTGGCCGCCCTCGGCGAAGAAGTCCGCTTCGGGAGCGGTCACTTCGTGCTCCAGGGCCCGCGACCAGGCCGCGGCGACGACCTGCTGGATCGGGGTGAGCGCGGCGCCGGCGCCCGGCCCGGCGGCGGCCCCGGGCGCGGGCCGGTCGTCGGACGCCAGGGCCCGGCGGTCGACCTTCCCGCTGCCGGTGAGCGGGAGGGCGTCCAGCACGGTCCAGGCGGTGGGCACCAGGTGCGCCGGGAGGCGCTCGGCGAGCTGTCGGCGGAGCGCCTCGGGGACGGGGCGGGTGCCCTCGGCGGGGACGACGTACGCGGCCAGCGCGGCGTCCTCGTGCCCCGCCCGGCGGACCACGACCGCCGTCTCGGCGACCTCGGGCAGGCTGCGCAGCGCGTGCTCGACCTCGCCGGGTTCGATCCGGAAGCCGCGGACCTTCACCTGGTCGTCCAGCCGGCCGTGGAACTCCAGCGTGCCGTCGGGGCGCCGCGCGGCGCGGTCGCCCGTGCGGTACGCCCGGCCGAGGCCGGGGAGGTCCGCGAACCGCTCGGCGGTCAGCTCCGGTCGGCCGAGGTAGCCGAGGGCCAACCGGGCCCCGCCGATCCAGAGTTCGCCGCGGGTGCCGTCCGCGACGGGCCGCCGCTCCTCGTCGAGGACGAAGGTGCGGGCGCCGCCGAAGGGGCGGCCGATCGGGATCGGGCCCGTGCAGTCGGCCGGCCGGATGCGGTGCAGGGTGGTGTAGGTGGTGGCCTCGGTGGGCCCGTAGGCGTTGACCAGGTCGAGCCAGGGGAAGGCGCGCAGGACCGCGTCCGCGTGCTCGACGGAGAGCGCCTCGCCACCGACGATCAGGGTCCGCAGGACACCGAAGATCCGCGAGCGGCGGGCCGCCAGCTGGTGGAAGAGCGCGGTGGTGAGGAACGCCGTCGTGACGCCGAACCGCTCGATGTCGCGCGCGAGCTCCTCGGGGGTCGGCCGTTCGGCGGGCGAGACGGCGACGGCGGCCCCGCGGACCAGCGGGGCCCACAGCTCGAAGGTGGCGGCGTCGAAGGCGGCGGGCGAGTGGAGCAGGACGCGGTCGCCGGGGCCCAGCGCGATCCCGTCGGGGGCGGTCACCAGGTCGGCGACGGCGCTGTGCGGCACCTGGACGCCCTTCGGCTGCCCGGTGGAGCCGGAGGTGTAGTAGACGAGGGCGACGCCGGCCGGGTCCGGGTGCACCGGGTCGGCGCCCTCGGCGGTCTCCACCGTGCCGGCCGCGGCGCGACCGGACTCGGTGAGCGCCAGCGAGCGGTCCGCGGGGAGGCCGGCGTCGGCGAGCAGCGCCTTGTCCCCGAGGGTGAGCCGGACGCCGGCGTCGTCGAGCATGCCGGTGAGGCGCGGACGCGGGTAGGCCGGGTCGAGCGGCACCACGTGGCCGCCGGCCCACCAGACGGCGAGCTGGGCCACGGCCTGGCGGGTCGCGCGGGCGCAGAGCAGGCCGACGGCGGTGCCGGGGCCGACCCCTCGGGCGGCCAGGTCGGCGGCCAGCCGGCCCGCGGTGGTGACGAGTTCGCGGTAGGTCAGGGCGGTGGAGCCGTCGGTGACGGCGAGGGCGCGGGGGCGCAGCGCCGCCTGCCCGGCGATGAGCGCCGGAACGGTGGCGGCTTCGGGCGCGCCGGCGGGCGCGGCCTCGGGCAGGGCGTCACCGGTGGCAGGGGTGTGCGCGGCGGTGGAGGTCATGGGGTGGTTCCCTTCCGGGCACCCCGGCGGCGTACCGGGGTGCCCTGCGGCGGCGGTCGGGAGGTGCGGCGGCCCGTCAGCCGGTGGCGGCGCTCGTGAGCCGCTCGTCGATCAGCCGGGCGATGGCCCGCAGGTCGGGCTGGCGCAGCAGCAGCGGGGCGCGCAGCCGTACTCCGTACGCGTCCTCCAGTGCGGCGAGCAGTCGGGCGGCGGTGACCGACGTCCCGCCCGAGTCGAGGAAGTTGTCCGCCGGTTCGAGGTCCGTGCGGCCGAGCAGCTCGTGGCAGAGCCGGAGCACGGTCCGCTCGGTGGCGGTGGCGGCCGTCTCGGGCGCGGGTCCGGCCGGGCGGCCGGCGTCCTCGGCCTTGAGCAGCGCGGCCCGGTCGATCTTCCCGTTGGCGTCCAGCGGGAAGGTGTCGACCAGCCGCAGGGTGCCCGGCACGGCCTGCTCGGGCAGCCAGGGCCGGACGGCGTCCAGCAGGTCGGCCGCCGCGGGTGCGCCTTCCTCCGGCGCGGGCTGGACGAAGGCGAGCAGGTGGGCACCGCCGGCCGTGCCCGGGCGGGCGACGACGGCGGCGCGGCGGACCCGGGGGTCGCGTTCGAGGGCGGCCTCGACCTCGGCCGGTTCGATCCGCACCCCGCTGACCTTGACCTGGTCGTCGAGCCGGCCGAGGAACTCGACCACGCCGTCGGGGCGCATCAGCACGCGGTCGCCGCTGCGGTAGACCCGGTCGGTGCCCTCGATCTCGTCGGGCGCCGAGACGAAGCGTCGGGCGGTGAGCTCGGCGTCGAGGTAGCCGATGGCCAGGCCCCGCCCGCCGATCCGCAGTTCGCCCGCGTGGCCGTGCGGCACCGGGCGGCCGTCCTCGTCGGTGACCAGGACGACGGCGCCGGGGATCGGGCGGCCGATCGGCGGCGCGCCCGCTCCGTGGTCCGCGCCGGGCGCCATGCTGTGGACCGTCGTGACGACGGTGGCCTCGGCGGGACCGTAGGCGTTGTGGACGGTCGCGGTGACGTCCGGCCCCGGGGCGCGCCGCAGCCGGTCCCCGCCGACGCAGAGGTGCCGCAGGGTTAGTCCGGCGGGCCAGGGGCGGTCGAGGACGGGCTCGGCCAGCGGGGTGGGCAGCACGCCGACGGTGATGCCGGCCGTGCGCCACCAGTCGGTGAGCGCGGTCGGGTCCCAGCGGACGGCGTCGGGGGCGACGACGAGCGCGGCGCCGGAGGTGAGGGTGGCCCAGAGCTCCATCAGGTGCGGGTCGAAGGCGACCCCGATGAGCAGGCTGTGCCGGTCGCCGGGGCCGAGGCCGGTCAGCTCGCGGTACCACTGCAGCATCGCGCCGAGCGCGGACTCGGTGACCGCGACGGCCTTGGGGGTGCCGGTGGAGCCCGAGGTGAGCACGGTGTACAGGGTGCCGGCGGGGATGCGGACCCCCGCCGCGCGGTCGGCGGCGAAGGCGGCGACCGCGCCGGCCGCGCCGGGGGCGGTCAGCGGCCGGTGGAGCCCGTCCCGGTGGGACGGCGGCAGCAGTGCCGGGTCACCGACCAGGCACGCGGGCCGCAGCTGTTCGGCGACGGCCTGGAGCCGGCGCTCGCCGGGACGCGGGCCGAGCGGCAGATGGACGGCGCCGAGTCTGGCGACGGCGACGGTGGCCGCGACCAGGGCCGCGGAGTGGTCCAGGCAGAGGCCGACCAGGTCGCCGGGGCGGACGCGGTCGGCCAGGACGTCGGCGAACTCCGACGCGAGGGCGTCGAGTTCCGCGTAGCTCAGGGTCTGCTCGCCGTCGATCAGCGCCGGGGCGTGCGGGGTCCGGTGGGCCCAGCTGGTGAAGAGGTCGAGCACCGCGCCGTCCTGGTGCGGACGCCCGTACGCGATGCTGGCCCCGGCCGGGGTGGTGTCGTGCCGGCGGGTGTCGGTCTGGCGGGTGTCGGTCTGGGGGATGTCGGACTGGGGGTTCGTCATGGCTGCTCCTCCGTGGATCGATCGGGCGGTCGTCGTGGGTCTCACCCCAGGCCCATGGCCTTGGCGACGATCACCTTCTGGACCTCGGAGGTCCCCTCGATGATGGTCGTCATCCGGACGTAGCGGTAGAGGAACTCCAGGGGATGGCCGCGCACCCAGCCGGTGGCGCCGTGCACCTGGAGCGAGCGGTCGACCGCCCGGACGGCCGTCTCGGAGGCGGTGAGCTTGGCGAGCGCGGCGTTCTCGGGGGCCTCGGTGCCGTCGTCGACCAGCCGGGCGCAGGCCAGGGTGAGCAGCTTGGACGCCTCGACCTCGGCCCGGGTGCTCACCAGGTGCTCCTGGACGTGCTGGTAGTCACCGATCCGCTGCCCGAAGGCCCGCCGCTCCCGGGCGTACTCGACACCGAGCCGCAGTGCGTACTCGGCGATGCCGTTGCACATCGCGGCGACCACCAGCCGGCCCCGGGACAGGCTGTCCATGGCGAGCGCGGTGGCGGCGCCGACACCGGCCTCGCCGCCGATCACCGACGCCATGGGGGCGTGCAACCGGTCGAGCGTCAGCTCGAACAGCGGCTCGCCGGACATGCCCTCGTAGCGCTGGCCGATCCGCAGGCCCGGGTGGTCCATCGGGAGGACGAAGGCCGTTGCACCGGCGGTGGGCCCGGCGCCGCCGCCGAGGTCGGTGGCGGTGACCACGAGGGCGAGGTCGGCCCGGTCGGCGTTGCTGACGAAGGTCTTGCGGCCGTTCAGCAGCCAGCCGTCCCCGTCCCGGACGGCGGTCGTGGTGAGCCGGAACGCGTCGGACCCGGCCTGTGGTTCGGTCAGCGCCAGACAGCGGGTCCGCTCGCCGCGGACCAGCGGGACGAGGTGGCGCTCGATCTGCTCGGGCGTGCCGTGCCGCAGCAGCGGGCTGGGCCCGTCGGACCCGGCCAGCGCGTACGGGGCCAGCGCGCAGCCGCTGCGCCCGGCGGCGTGGTGGAGCAGCACGACGGCGGTGAACGGCATGTCCGCGCCGCCCAGCTCCTCCGGGTAGTCCCCGGCGTAGAAGCCGAGCGCGGCGGAGCGCTTGCGCACGTACGTCCGCAGGTCGGCCGGCGGCTGCTCGGCGGACTCGCCCAACTCGGCTGCCAGCGGTTCGAGTTCGCGGCGGACGAAGCTCTCGAAGGCGTCGACGAGTTCGCGGTGGCCGGCTTCGAGGACGGCGGAGGGGGCGGAGAGGCTCACTGGTCGGCTCCGGTCAGGGCGCGGGCCTGGTCGGCCAGGACGGGGTGCTGGAAGAGCGTGCGCAGGGGCGGACGGGAACCCAGGCGCGGTTCCAGCCAGGCGGCGAGCCGGGCCGCGAGCAGCGAGTGGCCGCCGACCTCGAAGAAGTGCGAGTCCGCGGTGAACCGGTCGTGGCCGAGCACCTCGCGCCAGGCCTCGGCCACCATGGCCTCGCCGGGGTCGGTGAAGGCCTGCGGTTCGGCCGCCGCCGCCTCGGCCGCGCCCGGCGCCACAGCGGCGATCCGAGCCAGGGCGGCACGGTCGGGCTTGCCCCCGGGCAGCAGCGGCATGACGGCCAGGGCCGTCCAGGCCGAGGGGACCAGGCCGGCCGGGAGCCGGCGGGCCAGGGCGGCGTGCAGGGCCGTCTGGTCGGGCTGCTCGGCGCCCTCCAGGAAGCCGAGCAGGCGCGGGCCGGCGGTCGCGTCCTCGTGCAGCACGACGGCGCAGGAACGGCCGCCCAGTTCGGCGGAGGCGGCGGCCTCGATCTCCTCCAGTTCGATCCGGAAGCCGCGCAGCTTCACCTGGTTGTCGTGCCGGCCCAGGAAGCGGAGCCGGCCGTCCAGGCCCCGGAAGCCGCGGTCGCCGGTGCGGTAGACCCGCTCGCCGCCGAGCGCGGGGACGGTGACGAACCGGGCCTCCGTGACCTCCGGCAGGCCGAGGTAGCCGTCGGCCAGCGCGTCTCCCCCGACGACGAGCTCGCCGACCGCACCGGGCGGCAGCGGGCGGAGGCCCTCGTCCAGGACGTGCACGCGCACGCCGGGCAGTTCGGTGCCGAGCGGGATCTCGGCGGCGTCCGCGGCGACACCGGCCGCCGCCGGGTCGGTCGCCGTCAGGTCGGTCGCCGCCGGGTCGGTCGCCGGACGGCCGGACTCCGCGAGGTCCTCGTCCGTGATCTCGTGCACGGTGGACGTGACGGTCGCCTCGGTGACGCCGTAGGCGTTCAGCACGGTCACCCCGGTGCCCGCGGTCAGCCCGCGCAGGGCCCGAGCGGGCAGCCGCTCACCGCCGAGGACGAGCAGACGCGGGGACCAGCGGCCGTCCGCCAGCGCCTCGCGCAGGTCGTCGCGGACGGCCAGGGCGTAGCTGGTCGGCAGGTTGGCGACGGTGACCCCGCGGGCGGCCAGCACCGCGACCAGCTCGGGCCCGGTCGGGACCTCGCGCTGCGGCACCACGAGAGCGGCGCCCGCGACCAGCGAGGGCAGCACCTCCTCCAGCGCCACGTCGAAGGAGGGGCGGGCGAAGAGCAGCACCCGGTCCGCGGGCCCGAGCCCGTAGCGGGCGGCGACCGCGGCGGTGTAGCGGGCCAGCGCCGTGCGGCCGACCAGGACCGGCTTGGGCACACCGGTCGAGCCGGAGGTGTGGATCACGTAGGCGGCGCCGTCGAGCACCGCTGCGGGCTCGGCCTTCGGGAACGGCGGGCCGTCCAGCAGGGCCGGGGCGACCGTGCCGGGCAGCGCGAGGGCGCTCTGCCGGGTCGCGAGGACCAGGGCCGGGCCGAGCCGTTCCAGCAGCAGGGCGAGCCGGGCCTGCGGGTCCTCGGCCGAGAGCGGGGCGTAGACCGCGCCGTACCGCAGGCAGGCGAGCAGCGCGACCACGCTGTCGACGCCGCGCGGGAGCACGGTGGCGACCGGCTGGCCGGGCGTCACACCGGCGGCGCGCAGGCGCTCGACGAGGGCCCCGACGCGGCGGTCGAGGTCGCCGTAGCCGAGCCGCTCGGTGCCGGCGAGCAGGGCGAGGGCGCCCGGGTCGTGGGCGGCGGCCGGGTCGAGGTCGGCGAGCCGGTCGAGGCCGGCGGGCGGGGTGGGCGAGGCGGACCCGGTCCCGACGGTGGCCGCGGTGACCCCGGTCCCGACGGTGGCCGCGGTGGACGCGGTGACGGGTGCGAGGTCGGCGAGCGGCGCGTCCGGCCGGTCGAGGTAGTCGCGGAGCAGCGCCAGCAGCCGCTCGGTGAGCAGGACGGCCGTCTCCTCGGCGAACAGGTCGGCGTCGTAGTCCCAGACCAGGGTCATCCCGGCCGTGCCGAGCTTCTCGCCGACCACCCGGCGGTCGTCGGGCAGCAGTACCAGGTCGAGGTCGAAGCGGGTGGTGCCGGTGTTGAACCCCTCGTACAGCGACACCTCCAGTCCGGGCGCCTGGACGTCGGGCAGCGGCGCGTCGTGCGCGCTGAACATGACGCTGAACAGCGGGTTGTCCGCGCCGCTGGTGTGCCGGCCCAGCGCGCGGGTCAGCTCCTGGACGGGCACGTCCTGGTGGGGCAGCGCGCGGAACAGGACGTCGGTCACCTCGTCCACGGTCTCCGTGCCGGGCGCGACCGGGTCGAGCCGCAGGCGCAGCGGGACGGTGTTGACGAACATCCCGACGGTGCCCTCGAAACCCGGCGGGCGGTTGCCCACGGCGGTGCCGACCATCAGCTCGCGGTGGCCGCTGTGCCGGCGCAGCAACTCGGCGAAGAGCGCCAGCAGGGTGGAGAACGGGGTGTGCCCGTCGCGCCGGCCGCGCTCGCGCAGCCGCTCGGCCAGATCGGCGCCGATCGACTGGCGCAGCTGGCCGCCGCGGTGCCGGCGCACGACGCCGGGCCGGGCCAGCCCGGGCAGCGCGAGGTCCACCGGCGCGTCGGCCAACTCACTCTTCCAGTAGGCGAGTCCGCGCTCCCTGGCGGCGTCCTGGCTGGGACCGGCGGCCCGCACGTGGTCCTCGTACGAGGGTGCGGCGGGCAGGGCGGCGACCTCGCCGAGGACGTGGGCCCGGTAGACGGTGAAGAGGTCCCGGAGCAGGATCGCGAACGAGTGCCCGTCGTGGATGAGGTGGTGCTCGACGTGGATCAGCCGGTGGTGGTCGTCGGCCAGCCGGACGAGGTGCCAGCGCAGCAACGGGGCCTGCGCGGTGTCCAGCGGCTCCTCGGCCTCGGCGGCGAGCAGGGTCCGGAACGACGCCTCGGGGTCGGGTTCGACGGAGAAGTCGCTGGTGCGCAGGCGCGGTTCGGTCCGGGCGCCGACCCGCTGGAGCGGCAACCCCTCGGGCCGGGTCACCAGTTCGAGCCGCAGGCCCGGGTGGTGGGCGAGCACGGCGGCCAGGCCGGCCCGGAGCGCGTCGGTGTCGAGCGGCCCCCAGAGATCGAGGGCGGCGGTGAAGTTGTACGCGCGACTGCCTGGCAGCATCTGCTCGTGCAGCCAGACGATCTCCTGCGACGAGGAGAGTGCGAACATGGACAACTCCCTTGCGGTAGCGATTGGGTGTGTGTTCAACGGGGCGGGCGGGCGCGGTGGGCCCGCCGCTGCCGGGCGGGCCGGGGATGGTGGCGCGCGCGGCGGGACGTGTGCGGGGTCGGAGGTCAGGTCCGGATTCGGGCCCGATTCGGTTGGGTCGGCCGGGTGGTGAGGGTCGGTGGGTCCGGTCCGGCGGCCTCAGGCGGGCGGGCCGAGGTGACGGCGCAGCGTCGCGAGCAGTGCCTCGAACGCGGCCTCGGCGTCGGCGTCCCGGTAGCGGTCGCGGTCCCAGGCCAGCCGGACCAGCAGGTCCTCACCGTGCGAGGCGGAGACCGCCAGCGGGGCGGCGAGCGGACGACCGCCCACGTGGGTCTCCCGTCCGGCGGCGCCGCCGAGCACCAGCGGCGGCCGACGGTTCAGGTCCTCGAAGGTCAGCAGGCCGTCCAGGGTCCCGGACCAGCGCGCCCCGGCCGAACGGGCGGCGCGCACCACCTCGTCGTACGGCGTGTCCGCGTGGTCGAGGTCGTCCCACCACTCGGCGCTGAGCTCGTCGAGGCTCCGCGCAGGCCCGGGCGCGACCGGGTGGACGAGGGTGTTCAGGAAGCAACCGAGGACGGGTTCCGCCCCCGGCGGCCGGCCGCCCCACGGGTAGCCGAGCGCGAGCACCCGCTCCCCGGCGGCGAGCCGGCGGGCCGCGGCGCCGACGGCGTCCAGCAGGGCCGGGAAGACACCGCCCCGGGCGGCCCCGGTCGCGGCGGGCAGCCGGTGGGTGACCACGCCGGTGGACCGGGCGACACCGCCGGCGGCGGCCTCCTCCCGGGGGACTTCCTCCAGTCCACCGAGCCGGGCGGCCCAGTGGGCGTGTGCGGTCTCGCTCGCGGCAGCCGCCTCGCCGGCCAACTGGCCCTCCACCGCGGCCCGGTAGGCCGCGACGCCGTCCTCGTCCGGACTGTCCGGACTGTCCGGCCGGGCCCGGCCTCCCAACCCCTCCGGTGCGGACGCGTCGTCCCGTCCGTACGCCGCGGTGAGGTCCGCCGTGACCAGTCCGAGCGACTGCTCGTCGCAGGCGGCATGGTCCAGCGCGACGGCCAGCACCTCCTCGTCGTCGTCCGGCGCGGACGCGAGCAGCAGGCGCAGCACCGGTCCGTCGAGCGGCCAGTCCAGCAGCGCGCGGCGCAGCGCCGCCGCGGCCGACCGGTCCGGGCCGCCCCGGCCGACGGCCGCCCGGGCCACCTCGACCGCCGGCGCGCCGAGCCGGAGGAGGGGGGTGCCGCGCACCGTCGTGAACGCGCCGCGCAGGGCGGGGTGGCGGGCGGCCAGCCGGACGGCTGCGCGGTGCAGGCGCGGCAGGTCGACGGTCCCGCGCGGGAAGGCGAAGAACAGCGGCACGATGTCGGTTCGGCCGCGGGGGTCGCGGCGGCGGGTGATCAGGAACCGCCGCTGGGCCCCGGTGAGCGGGAGCAGTTCCGCCGGGGCGGGGGCGGCGTCGAGGACGGACCGGTAGCGGGCGAGGTAGGCGGCCGTGATGCTGGAGTACACGGAGGGTCTCCGCTTTCGGTTCAGGGCGTTCGGACGTCCAGGGCTGGTGCGGGCGGCTGCGGGCGTCGGATCCCGTTCAGCCGTTGCGGGCCGGTCGGCCCGATGCGGCCCTGTCAGGACGTCGGAACGTCAGGAAGTCAGGAAGTCGGAAGGTCGGGGCGGAGGGCGGTCGGCGGGCGGGCGGTGGTCAGTGCACCGTTCTCGCGTCCTCCGCGGCCTCCGGGTCGGTGCGCTCGGGGACGCCGGCCGACGCCGGTCCGGCGTCCGGTCCCGACCCCGTCTCCGGGTCCGGCACCGGCTCCGCCCCCGGGGCGGAGGGCAGGTCCCGCATGCCGCGCAACGGTGAGAGCAGCAGCGGCACGGGCACCACCAGGGTGCCGACGGCACAGACCCAGAGCGCCGCCCGGGGCCCGGCCGTGTCCGCGACGGTGCCGCCGATCAGGGCACCCAGCGGCAGCGTCCCCCAGACCAGGAAGCGCATGGTGGCGTTCATCCGGCCGAGCAGCTCCGGCGGGCAGAGGCTCTGCCGGAAGCTCACCTGGGCGACGTTGTAGGCCACCGCGCCGAACAGCACCACGACGCCACCGACCGCGAACAGCACCGCCCCCGCTCCCCCGTCGGCGAGCGGCCAGAGCAGCGCGAACGGCCCGGTCACCAAGGGGGCGAGCCAGATCAGCCGACCCTGGCCGATCCGCCGGGCGAGCGGGCCCGCGCAGACCGCGCCGGCGAGGCCGCCCACGGCCGAGACCGAGAGCAGCACCCCGATCGCCGCCGGGGAGAGGTCCAGGACCCTGACCCAGAACACGGTCTGCACGGCCATCAGCACCGCGCTGAAGAGGTTGGACGCGGCCGTGGCGGCGGCGATCACCCGGAGCAGGGGATGCCCCACCACGAACCGGACGCCCTCGGCGACGTCCTCGCGCAGCGAGCGGCCGGGCTCGGTCCGGGGCTGCGGTTCGTGGGCCCGGATCCGGGAGAGCAGCACCGCCGAGGCGAGGTAGCCGAACGCGTCGGCGACGATCGCCAGCGGTGCGCCGAGCAGTTGGACCAGCCCGCCGCCCAGCCCCGGTCCGGCGATCTGTGCGGAGGAGCGGACGGTCTCGATCGCGCCGTTGCCCGCGATCAGCTGTTCACGCGGCAGCAGCACCGGCAGGTAGGACTGGTGGGCGACGTCGAAGAAGACCGTCGCCACTCCGGTGACCAGGGCCACCAGGTAGAGCTGGACCAGCGTGAGCGCGTCGAGCACGCCGGCCACCGGGATCGAGCCGACGGCCAGGCAACGGAGCAGATCGGCGCGGACGAGGACGGGCAGCTTGCGCATCCGGTCCAGCCAGGCACCGGCGGGCAGGCCGACCAGGAGGAAGGCGGCGGTCTCGGCGGCCGTCAGCAGGCCGACCTGGAAGGGCGTGGCGTCGAGTTCCAGCACCGCGACCAGGGGCAGCGCGACCAGGGTCACCTGCGTGCCCGCCTGGGCCGCGACCGCTCCCGAGAGCAGGAGCCGGAAGTCGCGACGGGCCGACGGAGGGGTGCGGGGTGGATGGGGCTTGTCGTTCATCAGTACGACTCTCGGTTACCGATTCGCTACCGGGCAACCGTCTGGCTCGTTTCCGGCCTCCCTCCCGAACGACCGGATCCCGCCGCTCCCGCAGGCTTCCCTTAGCCCGCCCTTATGTCACGGATCCGGGCCCGCGACCCTCCTCCGGAACCGGGACCAGCGATGTCGTCCCCCTGTCGCCACCGGCGTCACGTGTCCACCGTTGCGTCCGATATCCGGACCACCCGTTTCGCGCCAGCGGACGGTCAACCTCAACTTGGCCGGATCCGGTGAAGTGCTGACGTTCCGTCACCTGGCCGTGGCTCCACCGTGGTAACCGCAGACGAACGGCCCCCGGACCACAGCGGGTCCGGGGGCCGGGGGCCGACGGTGCCGGGGCCGCCCGGCACCCGGTCAGGCCGGGTCGAGGACGGCGTCCGGGGTGCGGCCGGCCTGGGCCTGCTCGATGCGCTTGACGAGCATCGCGGCGAGCCGACGGGTCGCGGCCCGGTCGACCGGGCCGCCCTCGGTGGTCACACTGGCGACCACCGTGCCGGACCGCAGGACGATGCTCACGCCGTCCCGGCCGCCCAGCTGCCCCTGGAACGCGCGGCTCTCGGTGCCCAGCACCCCGAGGTCGAGCGCGGTGTAGTGAGCGGCGTCGCCGTAGGCCGCGTACGCCTCCTTGAGGCGGTTCGCGGCCTCCGCCCTTCCGGCGAGGGTGTCGACGCCGAAGCGCGCGGTCACCTCTCCGGAGGCGAAGCGGGCCGTGCCGCTCAGCGGCTTGCCGGCGCACGGCGCGGTGGTGGTGCAGGTGGTGGCGTGGTCCGCGGTGTCCACCTTCCGCTTCTCCTCCTCCCACCCGGTCATCGCCTTCTGGTCGGGCAGGAGCTGCAGGACGAGCTTGCCGTCGAGCAGCAGGGTGTCCGAGTCCGGCCCGGCGGTCGGCTGCGCACCGCCACCGGCGGTGGTGCCCGCGGTGTTCGCGCCCGAAGCGCCACCGGGAGCGGCACCGGAAGCGCCACCGGCGGGAGCACCACCGGACGCACCGCCGGACGCACCGCCGGAGCCGGCGCCCGCCGTGGCGCCCGCCGCCGTACCGGCCGGCGCGGTCACGCCGTCGGCCGCCGGAGTACCGCCCGGCTCGGTACCGCCCGCCGCCCCCGGGGCCGCGGTCCCGGTCGGGGCCGGGGAGGCGGCGCCGGAGGCCCCCGCCGCGCCCTCCGCGCTCCCCGGACTCGCCGAGGCGGCCACCGCGCTCCCGGCCGCGTGGCCGGAGGTCTTCCCCCCGGACCCG
Source organism: Kitasatospora sp. NPDC058406 (assembly GCF_042722765.1). NCBI lineage: Bacteria > Bacillati > Actinomycetota > Actinomycetes > Kitasatosporales > Streptomycetaceae > Kitasatospora > Kitasatospora sp. NPDC058406. The sequence continues at coordinate 2,037 of NZ_JBHXKE010000205.1, read as the reverse complement.
CAGGCCGCCAGCGTCCCCAGCAGCACACCCACCGCCGCCGCGGCGGCCACCTTCCGACCGGCCGTCCCCATGTCCCGCCCCTTTCGTGTCCGTGGTCCCTCAAGATAGACGCGGGCCGGGCCTGCCGGTTCCCCGGGGCATCCACCTCGGCGAACGGCCGCGCGCGGCCGGGGCGCCCCCGGAGCGCTCCGGGGGCGAACGGTCACGACCGGCCCCGGGCGGACCGGATCACGACGGATCACGGCGGGTCAGGACGGGTCGGCCGCCGCGCAGCCCGGGGCGCCCTGCGGCAACGGCTCGACCCCCACCACCCGGCTGACCCGGGTGGGCTCGACCAGCACCACCACCCGCCGCTCGCCGGGGACCCGCCAGCCGTACTCCGTGCCGAGGTACGTCCGGGCCAGCCGGTCCATGTTCCGGTCGGCCTCCTCCCCCTCGACGAACCGCACCACCCGCCCCCGGATCTGCACCCGGTCGTACGGGTCGGCCGGGTCGGCGAGCGACAGGCAGACCCGGGGGTCGCGCCGCAGGTTCCGCTCCTTCACCCGCCCGACGGAGGTGTTGAACAGCACGAGGTCTCCCTCCATCCCCACCCACATCGGGCTCACATGCGGCGAACCGTCGGCGTTGACCGTGCCGACGTACCAGATGTGTCCCGCCTCGATCCGCTCACGGACGTCCTTCGAGATCTCAGCCATGCGCCGAGTCTCCCCACCCCCGCCCCGGCTCACCCGTACCCGCGCACCCGGGCACCGGCCGGCGCGGCACGGACCGGACGACGGCCGGACGACGGCCGAACGACGGCCGAACGGGATGCCGACGCGTCGTCGGAACGACCCGTTCCGACGACGGATACCCCGGGGGGACCCAATCACCCGGATCGCCCAGGGCACCCGGGTGAACACGCCCGGGAGTCCACCCGAAGGGCTCACCGGCCCGCCCGCCGCTGCCGTCCTCCGGTGGCAGTGGCCGCCACCGTGGATGACGGTGGATCAGGCGCGTACCTGCGAATCCCCTGGCCGACGACGTGTCGGCCATCGCAGCCCGCGCCGGAAGGATCATCATCATGCGTTCTGCACGCACGCTGCTCGCCGGGGCCGCCGTCGCCGCCGTCCTCACCGCCGGTGCCCCGCTCGCCTACGCGGACGGCGCGGCCGACCCGGGCAAGAACCTGACCTGGCAGGAGAAGCAGGAGAAGGGCGCCAGCGCCGAGGGTCAGAAGACCTGGGAAGAGAAGCAGAAGGGCTCCTCCGGCGAGGAGCACAAGGCCGAGGAGTACAAGGGCGGCGAGTACAAGGCCGACGAGAAGGCCCCGCACGGTGGCGTGCACACCGGTGGTGGCGGCCTGGCCCTCTCCGGTGGCGGCCTGGCCTCCGGCGCGGTCCTGCTGCTCGGCGGCCTCGGCGCGGGTGCGATCGCCCTGCGCCGCGGTCGCCGCGGCGCCGACGCAGCCATCTGATCCCGCGCCGTTCCCGCCGCTCCCCCGCCGTGACCGCCGCCCCGTGCGCCGGTCGCGGCGGGGGCCCGCGGGGCGGCGCTTCGCCGTGTCGGGCCTGCGGTTGCGGGCCCGAGGAGAGGAGCCGGCGCGATGGCCGGTCTGGTCCCTGGAACGTCCCGGCTGCTGCGCGCGGGGATGGGCGCGGCGGCGGTCGGTCTGCTGCTGATCTACAACTCGGTGGACACGGTGTCCTCCGACGAGTCGGAGTCGAGGCAGGCCGCGCCCGCGGCGGCCACCGCGCCCGTCTCGCCCGGCGCCGCGCCCACCGACTCCCCGGCCGCGGCGCCCGCCACAACGGCCGCGGCCGGACCCGCCAAGGCGTCCGCGCCCGCGGCGCCCCCGCTGAAGCGGTCCAAGCCGACCCGGCTGAGGATCCCCCAGATCGGCGTGGACGCCCCCTTCACCGAACTCACCCTCGGCCCGGACAGCCAGCTCGGCGCCCCGCCGCCGGAAGACAAGAACCTGGTCGGCTGGTACCGGGACGGCGTCTCCCCCGGAGAGCGCGGCGCCTCGGTGGTCGCCGGGCACGTGGACACCAC
>NZ_JBHXKE010000204.1:0-18276 GCF_042722765.1 Kitasatospora sp. NPDC058406 | reverse complement strand
GAGTCGGGCGTCGACTCGTGCTCCGGTCCGGGTCCGCCGCCCGGGCCGGGCGCGCGTCGGGCCCAGCTCGGTGCGGCCCGCCCGTCCCCGCGCCCGTCCCCGCGTCCGCGCCCGTCCCCGCGTCCGCGCTCTCCCGACCGTTCACCGGGCCGCGCGCCGTGGCGCTCGGCCACCGGCCCGGCCGCCCGCGGCACCGCGGTCGGCTGCCCGCCCCGTCCGGCCGGCACGCCGGCACCGCCCCCGGTGCCGCGCCGCCGCCGTCCGGACGGCCGGCCGGACGTGCCGAGCAGCGCCACCCCGGCCACGGGGACACCGGTTCGGGAGAGCAACTCGGCCACCCGGTCGGCCTGTTCGGGTGTGACGTTGCCGCTCCGCACGGTGACCAGCACCGCGTCCGCGTGCTGCACCAGGTCGTACGCGTCGTTGGCGTGCAGCAGCGGGGAGGTGTCGATGAGGATGACGTCCGCGTGCCGGCGGGCCCGGCGCAGCACCTCGGCGGCGCGCAGCACCAGCGCGGCCGGGTACGCCGTGGTGTTCCCGCCGGTGATCAGCGAGACCCCTTCGACGTTGGTCGGCCGGATCAGGTCGTCCAGTTCGCCCAGCCGTTCGCCGCTGAGCAGCTGGGCCATGCCCGGTCCGTCGCCGACCCCGAGGTGGGCGTGCAGCTGGGGGTTGCGGAAGTCGCAGTCCAGGACCAGGACTCCGCGGCCGGTCTCGGCGAGGGCGGCGGCCAGGTTGGCGGTCGTGATGGTCCGGCCGTCGAGGCTGCTGCCGGAGGTGACCAGCACCACCGGCGCGGGCTCGGCGAGCCGCCGCGAGACGGTCTCCGCAGGATCCCGGTCGTCGCCGCCCGTCGGGCGGGCGAGGGAGTCGGGGCCGGTGAGCAGCAGGGTGGAGCGCAGGGAGCGGTAGGCCTCGGCGGCCGGGTCGGAGGGCCGGGCGCGGACCAGCGGTTCGCGCAGCCTCCGCAGGCGGCGGGAGAGTTGCGGCACCTCGCCGATCACCGGCAGGTTGAACGCCTCCTCGACGGCGTTGCGGGTGCGGAGCCTGGTGTCCATCCGGCTGAGCATCAGTGCGGCGACCACGCCGAGCGCGAGCCCGAGCGCCACCGCGAGGCCGAGCCGCACGCCCCGGCTGGGGGAGGAGAGCAGGTTGCTCGCCCCCTGCCGGGCGTCGATGCTGCCCCACTGCTGGATGGCGTCGGTCTGGGCGGCGTTCTGCAGTTTGCTGATCGAGGTGAGGGTGGTGGTCAGCGAGGTGTTGGCGGCGGTCAGCTTGGGCTGGAGCTTGGGCTGGTCGGCGGCCGAGGACCGGGTGTACTGCTGCTGGATCTCGTTCAGCTGCCGCTGCTGCTCGTCCGCCTGCGCCTGGAGCTTCTTGATGGTCTCGGAGGAGCTGCGGGCCGACTCGTCGCTGTAGCCCTTGATGATCGCGGCCGAGTAGGCGGTGGCCAGGTCGGAGCAGGACTGCCGGGTCGGCCCGGTGGTGGCGATGGTCAGCATCTGGGCGCTGTCCGCGGTGACCGTCCGGCGGGCGATCACCTCGGCGGCGTCCGTGATGCCGAGCTGTCTGGCGGTGGCCGTGGCGACGTCGGCCCCCTGGGCGTAGGAGAGCACCTGGTCGGCCCGCACGGTGTCGCCGGCCCCCGCGACCGGCGTGATGGCGACCTTGCACTTCCATCTGGCGTTGTCCACCGCGTCGCCGGCGGGGGCCAGCAGCCAGCCGACGACGAGTGCGGCGAGCGTGCAACCGGCGAGCAGCCGCCAGTACCGCCGCAGGACGGTGAAGTGGTTTGCCGGTTCCACCGGTTGGATCCCCTCGCGTTCATGGTGCGGTGGTGCTGTTCAGCGCCCGTCCGGCTCCCGCAGGGGAGTACGGAGGGTGGGGGTACCGCCGGCACTGCCCGGGCCGCCGGAACGGACGGCTCCCGGCACGGTGGAATCCCTCGGACGATGTCGCAACCCGCCCCCCTGACGACTCGCGGACGACGTCCCGACGACGCGCTCCCCGCAGACGCGGCCCGGCCCGGCGGTGTACCGACACCCACTGACCGCCGCCCCCGCCGGTCCCCCCGGCGATGCTTCCCGAGCCGCGACGTGCGGCGCAACCGCTTTGGCGATACTGGTCCGGGAGACCTCGTACAACGGGCCGCGACCGCCCGGATCCGGACAGACCGTACTCGGCCGGTCCGCCCGTCCCGAGCCTCCGGGCGGGCCGTCCGTCACCCGCAGGGCGGTCGGAGCGGTCCGGGCGGCCCGGCCCCCGGGCCGGGCCGGACCGCCTTCAGACCGTGCGCAGCCGCAGCGAGCGCTCGTAGAACCCGACCATCTGGGCCGACACCTGCTGCAGCGTGAACGAGGTCAGGAACCGCGCCCGCGCAGCCTTCGCCCGCACCCGCGCCGCGGCCCGGTCCTCCAGCGTGTCGATCAGCGCCTCCGCCAGCGCGGCGGGCCGCTCCGGCGCCACCAACCGCGCGTAGTCCTCCGAGCCGACGGTCTCGCGCAGCGCCGGGACGTCGGAGGCGACCAGCGGCACCCCGACACCCATCGCCTCCATCGCCGCGCTGCCCAGGCCCTCCCAGCGCGACGGCACCGCCAACGCGTCGGCCGCCGCCATCAGGTCGAACACGTCGTCCCGCGGCCCCAGGAACCGCACGCCGCGCGTCGCCCCGGCCAGTGCCAGCAGCCGGTCCGTCTCGCCGCCCTCGCTGCCGGCCAGCAGCAGCACCGCCTCCGGCTCCGAGCGCAGCACCGCGGGCCACGCCTCCAGCAGCACGTCCAGACCCTTCTGGTACTGCTGGCGGGCCGCGGCCAGCACCACCGGCACGTCCTGCGGCAGCTCCAGCGACGAACGCACCGCGGCCCGCCGGTCCGGCGTCACGATGCCCAGCCGCTCCGGGTCGCGCCCGCGCGGCACCACGTCGATCCGCTGCGACGGCACCCGCAGCCGGCGCGCCATCGCCCCGGCCACGTACCGGGTCAGCGCGTGGAACCGCCGGGTGCCCTGCGCGGTCGCCGCGTCCACCGCCTGGGCGGCCCGCACCTTCCACGGGCTCAGCCCGCGCGCGTTGCGGTGCTCGGGCCCGTACGCCGCGTTGACCAGGCTGGTCACCACCGGCGTGCGGGCGGTCAGCGCGGCGGCCCGGCCGAGCACGTCCGACTCGTACAGGGTGGTGTGCAGCAGATCGGGGCGGCGCTCGCGGACCAGCCGGTGCAGCGCGGCGACGGTCTGGCTCCGGGAGGGCCGCCCGACCCCGAAGACGTCGGCCCCGGCCGCGGTCAGCTCCGGCTGGAAGCCGCCGGTCGAGTCCTTGAGGTACGCGATGTCGAGGCGGACACCGGCCCGCACCAACTGGGGTGCCATTGCCACCAGGCCCTGCTCGGCCCCACCGACCCGGCTCACGCTGTCGATCACATAGAGCACATGCACAGGCCAACCCCCGCCCTCCTGGGCGCGCCCGGTCTCCCGTGCCGGGACGACGCCCTGACTGCCGCTCAGCATCGCAGGTCGCGACCGGTACCCGCCAGCGATTCGGTCAGGACGGCCGCCCGCGGTCGGCCGCGGCCACCCGGGGGAGAGGGCGGCGCCACCGGCAGGGGGCGGCCGAAGGCGCCGGGCGGGGCGCGCGGATCCCCCACCGGGCGCACCACGGCGCCCGACCGGCGCCCGCCGGGAGTATCCGCGCCGAACAGCGGACCACCGCCGGGTTGCGCGAAGGGGTCGTCCCGCGCGGGGCCCTGTGCCAAGGTCTTTCCCATGCCCGAAGCGACACCGGTCAGGACGGCCGGAACCCGCCCCCGCATCCTGCACCTCATCACCGACCCTCGCCGCCGCGGTGCGCAGAACCTCGCCCGCGACCTCCACCGCGAACTCCGCCGCCGTGGCCAGGCCTCCGCGCTGCGCGCTCTCGCCCCGCACCCCGACGCCCACCCCGACGCCGCCGACACGCGGGCCACCGCCGTGCTCGGCCCCGGCCGGCTTCACCCCCGCACCCTCACCGCCCTGCGCGCCGCCGCCCGCACCGCGGACCTCGTCGTCGCGCACGGCTCCTCCACCCTCCCCGCCTGCGCCCTCGCCCTGGCCGGTACCCGCACCCCCTTCGTCTACGTCTCCATCGGCGACCCCCGGCACTGGACGGCCGGTCCGGTGCGCCGGCTGCGCACCGGCGCCCTGCTGCACCGGGCCGCGGCCGTCACCGCGCTCGCCGACGAGGCCCGGGAGGTGCTGGTGGAACGGTTCGGGCTGTCCGCCGCGAGCGTGCGCACCATCCCCAACGCCCGGGCGGCCGACCGCTACCCGCCCGCCGACGGCGAGGCCGACCGGCGCGCGGCCCGGCAGTCCCTCGGCCTGCCGCCGGACGGCCTGCTGGTCGCCTGGCTCGGCGCGATCTCCCGGGAGAAGCGGCTGGACGTCGCCCTCGACGCCCTCGACCGGCTCCCCGACGTCCGCCTCGCCGTGGCCGGGGACGGCCCGCAGCGCGCCGCCCTGGAACGGCACCCGGCCGCCGCCCGGGCCCACTTCCTGGGGACCCTCCCGGATCCGGCTCCGCTCTACCGGGCCGCCGACGCCGTCCTGCTGTCGAGCGACAGCGAGGGCGTGCCCGGGGTGCTGATCGAGGCCGCGCTGGCCGGGCTGCCCGCCGTCGCCACCGACGTCGGCTGGGTCCGCTCGGTCGTCCGGGACGGTGCCACCGGCTCGCTGGTCGCCCCGGGCGACCCGGTCGCCCTGGCCGAGGCGCTGGCCAAGGTGCTGGCGGGCGACCGCGCCGGGCTCGGCGCCGCCGCCCGCGTCCACGCGCTGGCCCACTGCGAGCTGGACGTGGTCGCGGACGCCTGGCAGGAGCTCTTCACCGACGTGTGCGGACACGAAGGACGCGGCTGACGCGTCCCGGTACGCCGGGCCGGGTGCGCCGATCGGGCGAATCCCGGCCCGACGCACCGGGGCGACTGGCCGATGACGTTCCGTCACCGTCACACTGCCCCGTGTGAAGTCGATCCTGAGAACCACTCTGCTGCTCGCCGTCGCCACCGGGATCGCCGCGTGCCCCGTGCAGGCCGGCGCCGTCTCCCACCAGCCGCCCCGCGAGGGCGCCCAGTTCGTCCGTCTCGACCAGCCGCAGCCGGTGCGCGAGAGCGCCCGCACCGAGGCGGTCGAGTTCTTCTGGTACGACTGCGGTCACTCCCAGCAGCTCGAACAGCCTCTCCAGGCCTGGGTCGAGAAGCACCGGTCCGACGTCGACCTGCGCCGGGTGCCGGCCATCTGGCAGGGCAGTCGTGAGGAGGGTGCGCAGCGCGGTCACGCGCGCCTGTACTACACGCTGGAGCGGCTCGGCCTGGTCGAGCGGCTGCAGTCCTCCGCGTTCCGCGCGATCCACTCCGACGAGCAGGACCTCACCACCGAGGACCTCACCACCGACTGGGCCGCGCGCCAGGGCGTCGACGCGCAGCGGTTCCGCGAGGTGTACCGCTCGGAGGACGTCCAGCGGGCCGTGGACGAGGCCGTCGCGCTGTTCGTCCGGTACGGAATCAACGAGCTGCCCACCGTCGTGGTGCAGGGCGAGTACCGGACCTCCCCGACCAACGCCGGCGGCGTCGAGGCGATGCCGGGCATCCTCGACCACCTCGTCGCGCAGGACCAGCAGCGCCACCCCCGCACGATCCGGTTCTGACCCCGGCGTTGCCTCCCGAACCCCCGGGCGGGTCGGCCGATTTCGGCCGACCCGCCCTTTTCGGCCGCCCCCCGGGCCGCGATCCGATCACGTTCACCGAACCGACCCCCGTCGACCACACTCTGTGCCACAGTGGGGGCCGGGCCGCACCGGAGCGGTGTCAAGCACCGCCCTGACGAGCCCACTTCTCGATACCGCCGGTACCGGAGAGGGCAGATGTCCGTGGGGGGACAACGCGCACAGCTCGTCGACGGGCCGGCCGGCCGGGCCGCGGACACCGAGGCGCACCCGCAGGCCGCCGAGGGGCCGCCGCCCGAACTGGTCTTCAAGCGCCGGCTCCGCCCGGCCCGGGTGGCCCGCGAGCTGTGGGGGGCCCGTGAGCTGGTCCGCGCGCTGGCCGAACGCGACCTGCGGGCCCGCTACAAGCAGGCGGTGCTCGGCTTCGCCTGGGCGGTTCTCACCCCGCTCGCGCTCTGCGCCATCTTCACGCTGGTCTTCCGCCGGGCCGTCGACGTCGACACCGAGGGCGCCGCGTACCCGCTGTTCGCCTACGTCGGCCTGATCGTCTGGCAGTTCTTCAGCAACACGATGAACCAGGGCGCGCTGAGCCTGGCCAACAACCTCAGCCTGCTGAACAAGGTGTACTGCCCGCGCGAGGTCTTCCCGCTCGCCACCATGCTGGTGGCCGGCGTCGACATGCTGATCGGCACCGCCGTCCTGGGGCTGCTCTTCCTGGTGTTCTGGACCGCGCCCGCGGCGACCCTCTTCTGGGTCCTGCCGCTGCTGCTCGTCCAGTTCGCCTTCACCTACGGCGTGGCGCTGGTCCTCTCGGTGGCCGTGGTCTACCTGCGCGACGTCCGGCACCTGCTGCCGATCATCACGCAGATGGGAGTGTTCGCCACCCCGGTCGCCTACCCGCTGGCGCAGATCCCGGAGCGACTCCAGGAGATCTACGTCGGCCTCAACCCGCTCGGTGCCGTGATCGAGGGCTACCGCAACGCCCTGCTGTACGGCCGGGCGCCGGACGCCACGCTGACCTCGATCGCCTCGGTCTCCTCGGTGGTGTTCCTGGTCGGCGGCTACCTGCTGTTCAAGAAGCTGGAGACGGGGATCGCCGATGTCGCCTAGCCCGACCGCCGCCGCCCGTGACCTCCCGCCGGGCACCATCCGCACCGACCAGGTGTGGAAGCGCTTCAAGGCGGACCAGCAGCGGATGCTGCTGCGGGACAAGGTCGACTCCATGGCCCGCCGGCTGCGCGGGGAGAAGGGCGAGGACTGGCGCTGGGCGCTGCGCGACATCTCGATGCACATCGAGCCGGGCGACTCGGTCGGGCTGATCGGTTCCAACGGCTCGGGCAAGTCCACCCTGCTCAAGATGCTGACCCGGGTGATGTACCCGTACGGCGGGGTGATCGACGTGCGCGGGCGGATCGGCGCCCTGATCGAGATCCGGGCCGGCATCCACCCCGACCTGACGGGTCGGGAGAACATCTACCTGTTCGGCGCGCTGCTCGGCCTGCGGCGGCGGGAGGTGGCCACCCGGTTCGACGACATCGTCGAGTTCGCCCGGCTCGGGGGCGCCATCGACCGGCAGGTGAAGTTCTACTCCTCCGGCATGCAGATGCGCCTCGGCTTCGCCGTCGCCGCCTACCTGGAACCCCATGTCCTGCTGGTGGACGAGGTGCTGGCGGTCGGTGACGCGGTGTTCCAGCAGCGCTGCCTGGACCGCATGCGCGAGGTCGCCGAGCAGGGCACCACCATCGTCTTCGTCTCGCACGACCTGCCGGCGGTGGAGTCGATCTGCCGGCGCGGCATCTGGCTGGAGCAGGGCTCGATCCGGGTGGACGCCGGGATCAAGGAGGCGATGGCGGGCTACCGCGACTCGATCGAGGCGCAGTCCGAGGCCGGCGGCCGGACCGGGGAGCCGCTCCGACTGCTCGAGCACGGGGTGCGCGGCGAGGGCCGCGAGAGCCTCACCACCGACGAGCCGATGACCGTCGAGCTCACGCTGGGCGGCGACTACCGCGGCGACGCGACCCTGCACCTGGGCGTCAGCGAGGGCACCTCCAGCCCGATCTTCCAGATCAGCCACGAGATCCGGCTCACCGGCGGCGACCACCCGGTCTCCTGCGTGATACCCCGGTTGCCGCTGCCGCGCGGCCGGTACACGCTCTGGGCCGGCGTCTACAGCATCGGCAGGACCGACGGCGGGACGCTGATGAGCTGGCACTCGGTCGGCCAGTTCGACGTCTTCGGGCCGATGCTGGACTCGCCCCCGCGCGCCGTGGTCCTGGCCGCGCCGGTGTTCGTCCCGCACCGCTGGGAGGAGTGACGCGTGCGACCGGTCCGGGTGCTCGTCCACCTCAACAACCTGGCCCTGGGCGGTGCCCAGCTCAACGCGGTCGACATCGCCCGCACCCTGCGTGAACGGGGCCACGAGCCGGTGCTCTTCGCCCAGGGAGTGGCCGGCCCGGCGCCGCTGGTCGACATCGCCGCCGGGCACGGCCTGGACGTGGTCGTCGCCGGCGGGCCCGACACCCCGCACGCCGAGGTCCGCCGACGGCTCGGCCGGCTCGCCGCCGAGCACGGCAGCCAGCTGCTGCACGCCTGGGAGGTCCGGGCGGCCCGCAACGCGTACTTCGGGCCCGGCCGTTACGGCCGGCTGCCGGTGGTCACCACCTTCTACGGCATCCGGATGCTGCGGGGCCTGCCCCGGCACCAGCCGCTGGTGCTCGGCCTGGGCGCGCTGATGGGCGACGGCCGGGCCTTCGGCCACCGGGACGTCAGCCTGATCGAGCCGCCGGTCGACACCGTGACCGATGCGCCCGGTGCGGCGGACGGCGCCGCCTTCCGGCGTGAACACGGCATCCGGCAGGACGAGTTGCTGCTGGTCGTCGTCACCCGCCTGGTGCCCGCGCTGGAGAAGGACGCCGGCGCCGAACTCACCGTCGACGCCGTCCGGCTGCTGGACGACCCCCGGGTCCGGCTGGCCGTGGTGGGGGCCGGGCCGAGCCTGGAGCGGCTGCGCGCCCGCGCGGCCGAGGCCAACGAGGCGCTCGGCCGTGAAGCCGTCCTGGTCCCGGGCCAGTTGGCCGATCCCCGGCCGGCCTACCAGGCCGGGGACGTCGTCCTCGGGATGGGCGGTTCGGCGCTGCGCGGCCTGGCCTTCGGCAAGCCGGTGGTGGTGCACGGCGCGGCCGGCTACACCGCCGTGCACGAGCCGGGGCCGCTGGTCGAACCGCACGCCTCCCGCTGCATGTACGGCTTCGGTGACGGCTCGCGGGAGCCCGCCGCGCTGGCCGGGCAGCTGCGCGGGTTGCTCGACGACCCGGTCCGCCGGGCCGAACTCGGCGACTGGGGGCGGGAGTGGGTGGTCGGCCGGTTCTCGCTGGAGAGCGTCACCACCGCCTTCGAGGAGCTCTACGGGCGGGTGCTGGCGCGTCCGGGCGGTGCGGTCGGCTGGCTGAAGGACCTTGAGCAGATGGCCCGGTTCGAGTTCGCCAAGCCGGCCGGGCTCAGGCTGCTGCGCCGGTGACGGGGGGAACGGTGCGGCGGGGCGGCGGCGGGACGGCGGTGACGGGGGCGGTAGCGGAGGTGGAGGTGGGGCGGGGGTAGCCGTCCGGAGTGCGGGCAGGCATTTACCTAACTGATTCAGCGGTGTTTAATGGTTAGCATGAGCGAGCTGACGATCCCGCACATCCACCACCGCCACGTCGACGTCGACGGTCTGCGCGTCTTCTACCGGGAGACCGGACCGGCCGACGCCCCCGTCCTCCTGCTGCTGCACGGCTTCCCGTCCGCCTCGCACCAGTTCCGCCGGCTGTTCGACGCGCTCGGCACCCGCTACCGGCTGATCGCCCCCGACTACCCGGGCTTCGGTCACAGCGAAAGCCCCGCCCCCGGCGCGTTCGACTACCGCTTCGACACCCTGGCCGACGTGGTCGAGGGCTTCTGCCGGACCCTCGGCCTCGACCGGTTCGCGCTCTACGTCTTCGACTTCGGCGCCCCGGTCGGCCTCCGGCTCGCCACCCGGCACCCCGAGTGGGTCACCGGCCTGGTCGTCCAGAACGGCAACGCCTACGAAGAGGGACTCTCCGACCAGGCGCGGGAGTTCATCGCCAACCGGCCCGGCGTCGAAGGGGCCGCCGAACGCGCCCGCGCCATCCTCACCCTGGAGATCACCCGCGCCCAGTACGAGGGCGGCACCGGTGACCCGGAGCTGGTCGCCCCCGACGGCTGGACGCTCGACCAGCACGCCCTCGACCTGCCCGGCCGCAAGGACATCCAGGTCGAACTCGCCCTCGACTACCACTCCAACGTCGCGCTCTATCCCGTCTGGCAGGAGTGGCTGCGCACGCACCGCCCGCCCACGCTGATCGTCTGGGGCCGCAACGACCTGTTCTTCACCGAGCCCGGCGCCCGCGCCTACCTGCGCGACCTGCCCGACGCCGAACTGCACGTCCTGGACACCGGGCACTTCGCGCTGGAGGAGAAGCTTCCGGAGATCGCCCCGCTGATCGACGACTTCCTCGCCCGTACCCAGAAGTAGCCGGAGGGGGTGCGGGCGGCCCGGGAGCCGCGCGTCGGGAGCCGGCCACCTGGATCCGGCCGCACCACCCCGCCCGCCGCACGACCCCTGCCGCCGCACCCCGGACCCGGACCCGTGGCAGCCCGCCCGGGCGTCCGCGGGGACCGCTCAGCCCCGGCGCAGCAGCAGCGTCACGAAGCCGAGCGTCCCCCGGTAGCCGTGCAGCCACTCGGCGCGGTGCAGGTCGGCCGCGGCCCGGGCGGCCTCCGCGTCCGGATGGTCCGCATGGTCCAGCGCCCACTCGGCCAGCGCGCCCGTCCAGGAGAACTCGTAGTCGTCCCACTCCTGGCGGCTGCTCACGTACCCGAACACCGGTGTCCAGCCGTCCGCCGTCACCCGGTCGACGGTGGTCCCCAGGTCCGCGTAGTCGTCCCGGTCCGCACCCAGCCCGTCCAGCGCGGGCCGGTCCGGCTCACGCTCCCAGAACCCCTCGCCGACCAGCACCCGGCCGCCCGGCGCCAGGTGTTCCCGGGCGGCGTCCAGCGTCGGCAGCAGCCCGCCGAACGCATGCGTGGCACCGACGTTCAGCACCAGGTCGAACCCCGCGGGATCGGTGAACTCCCGGGCGTCCAGGTGGTGCAGGCCGAGCCGCCGCTGCACGCCGAGCGCCTCCGCCGTCTGCCGGGCGCGGGTCAGCGCCGCCGCGTCCAGATCCACCCCGACCGCCTCCCAGCCGGTCCGCGCGGTCAGCGTACGGATCAGCCAGCCGCCCTCGCCGCACCCCAGGTCGAGGGCCCGGCCGTGCTCGGTGCACGCCGTCGCCCGCGCCAGCAGCCGGGCCACCGACTCGTCGGCGACCGGTGCGGCGATCGGGTGGTGGGCGTGCGCGAGGCGGGAGATCGTCCGACGGTCCATCCGGCCAGTCTGCCGCAGCCGCGCTCAGTACGTCCGGCCTTTCCAGGCGGCCCCCCTGCCCCGCCAGTGCTGCACCGCCGAGTCCACCGTCATCAGCAGGTAGAGCGCCGCCGTGAACGGCAGCAGCAGGGCAGCCGGCGCCGGCTGCCGGTAGTACCGGAGCATCGGCAGGAAGGTCCCCGTCATCAGCGCCCACGCCGCCCCGCCGACCGCCGCCACCGGCCACGCGCCGGTCACGAGACCGGCCACGCAGGCGAGGGGCGGCACCAGGTACACCAGCGCCAGACCGAGCACCGTGCCGAGCAGCAGCAGCGGCGAGTGCCGCAGCTGGGCGTACGCGCTGCGCGACACCATCCGCCACAGCTGCGCCAGCCGCGGGTAGGGCCGCACGCTGTCCACCTGCTCGGCCAGGCCCAGCCAGGTCCGTCCGCCGGACGCCTTCACCGCCCGCGCCAGCGACACGTCGTCGATCACCGCTCCCCGGATCGCCGCCACCCCGCCCGCCCGCTCCAGCGCCTCCCGCCGCACCAGCGAGCAGCCGCCCGCAGCCGCGGCCGTCCGGGAGCCGGGCCGGTTGCTCCACCGGAACGGGTAGAGCTGGGCGAAGAAGTACACGAACGCCGGCACGATCAGCCGCTCCCACCCCGTCTCCACCCGCAACCGGGCCATCTGCGAGACGAGGTCCAGCCGGTTGCTCTCGGCGGCGGCCACGAGCTCGGCCAGCGACTCCGGGCCGTGCGCGATGTCCGCGTCGGTCAGCAGCAGGTACTCGGCGTCCGGCCCGGCCAGGTCGACGCCGTGCCGCAGCGCCCACAGCTTGCCCGTCCACCCCGGCGGCAGCGGGGGAGGCGTGGTCACCGTCAGCTCCAGCCCCTCCGGCGCGGCCAGCCCGGCCGCGAGCCGGCCGGTGCCGTCCGTGCTGTGGTCGTCCACCAGGATCACCCGGGCCCGCCCCGGATACTTCTGCGCCAGCAGGCTCGGCAGGCTCACCGGCAGCACCTCGGCCTCGTCCCGGGCCGGCACCACCACCGCGACCTGCGGCCAGCGCGCGGGCGGACGGCGCGGCGGAAGCCGCACGTCGGTACGCCAGAACAACCCGTGGCAGCCCGCCAGCCAGAGCCAGACCAGCAGGGAGAGCGCAGCGATCCACAGCAGGACGGTCACCCGCGCAGTCTGCCGCACCAGGGGCCCGGCGGGGGGCATCGACTAAAGTCTTGACCCGTGAAGATCGCACTGATGGACTCGGGAATCGGCCTGCTGGCCGCCGCCGCCGCGCTACGGACGCTGCGTCCGGACGCCGACCTGGTGCTCTCCTCCGACCCCGCCTCGATGCCCTGGGGCCCGCGTACGCCCGAGGAGGTGACCGCGCTCGCCCTCGGCTGCGCGCGGGCGGCCGCGGCGCACCGGCCGGACGTGCTGGTCGTCGCCTGCAACACCGCCTCGGTCCACGCGCTCGCCGCGCTCCGCGCCGAACTCGAACCCGGCCTCCCGGTCGTCGGTACCGTCCCGGCGATCAAGCCGGCCGCCGCCCTCGGCGGCCCGGTCGCCATCTGGGCGACCCCCGCCACCACCGGCAGTGCCTACCAGCGGAACCTGATCCGCGACTTCGCCGGGGCGGCGGCCGTCACCGAGGTCGCCTGCCCGGGCCTGGCCGACGCGATCGAGCACGGTGACGACGCGGCGATCACCTCCGCGATCGCCGCCGCGGCCGAGCGCACCCCCGCCGGCACGGCCGCGGTCGTCCTCGGCTGCACCCACTACGAGCTGGTCGCCGACCGGATCCGGGACGCCGTCGCCCCGACGGCCGCTCCGGGGCTCACCCTGCACGGCTCGGCCGAGCCCGTCGCCGCCCAGGCCCTGCGCCGCGTCGCCGACCCGACCCGTCAGGGCGCGGGCACCCTCACCGTCCTCCACGCGGGAGCCCCCGCCGTGCTCCCCGCCGCCGCCCTCGGCTACCCCAGAGCCCTCCTGCTCGGTTCCCTGACCGTCTGACCCCGCCGCGCCCGTGCGCAGGACGTCGGACGGGCCGACTTCCTGCGCGCCGGTGTGCGCACGTGAATCCTGGGGCGTTCGGGGCGTCCGGGGCTCCCGTGCTGCTCGGACGGGCCGTCCGGCCGCAGCCGCCGGGCGTGGGCCTACGGGTGTGGGCCGGCGTGGGCGTGGACCGCGGTGGGGTGGGCGGCGAGCTCTGCTCCAGCCGCGTGGTTCCCGGCGGGCACAGGAAGTCGGACGGGCCGACTTCCTGTGCGGGAGGGTGCGCGAGGGCGGGTGAGGGCGGGTGAGGGCGAACGGACGGGCGTCAGGCGGCCTGGCCGCGCCAGCGGCGGTAGGCCGGTTCGAGGCCGGACAGGATCGTGTCGAACCTGCGCGTACTCGTCGTGGAGTCCACCTGGAGGCGGCTGATCTGGAGCGGGTGGTTGGGGAGGCGGGGGCCGAGACGGTGGTCGGAGAGGAAACCGAGCCGGTAGCCGAGTTCCTGCAGGACGGTTTCGGCGCGCGGGTCGTGGCCGCCGTCCGGGTAGGCGAATGCGGTCGGCGGCTCGCCGAGCCAGCGGGTGAGGGCCTCGTGGGCGCCGGTGATCTCGGCCCGGACGGTGGCGTCGTCGCAGCGCCCGAGGCACGGGTGCCCCTGGGTGTGGTTGCCGATCGCGACGCCGCCCTCGCGGAGCGCGAGCAGGTCGGCGGGCGTGAGCTGGTCCTGGCCGGGCGGTCGGCGGTCGGCGCTGACCCGCAGTTCCTGGAGGCTGCGCCGGCGGTCCGGGTCCGGCATCGCCTTGAGCCGGCGGAGCAACTGGGAGGGGTGTCCGCAGTCGAGTGACCGGGCGCGCCCGCCGTGCCGGGCGAGGAAGTCGGCCTCGTGCCACCAGAACGGCTTCTCCGTCCCGATCAGTTCGGAGATCACGAAGGCGGCGGCCGGGATGCCGCGCTCGTGGAGGGCGGGCAGCGCGTGGGTGAGGACGCTGCGGTCGGCGTCGTCGAAGGTCACCAGCACGCTGCGGGCGGGCAGCGGACGCCGTTCGGCGACGGCCTGCTGCACGGCGGCCAGCGAGACGGGTGTGGCGAGTCTTCGCAGCCGGTCCAGCTGGTCGCCGAAGGAACGGGGGTCGGTCACGCCGTGGTAGGCCAGCACGGCGAGCCGCTGCGCGGCCCGGGCCCGGAACAGCGGCTGGACGGGCGCGAAGCGGAGCCACGCCCCGCGTGCGTCCGCCGGACAAGCGGCGTCGGCGCCCCGGGCCGGGCGCGGCACCGGGAGGGGTGCGGGCCGCGGCACGGGCCGCAGGCTCCGGCCCGCGGCCGGGCCGGTGAGCGACTGCCCGCCGAGCGGTTGGCCGGTGAACGCCTCACCCGCGAGCGCCTGGCCCGCGCGTGCCTGCCCGGCGACCGGCTGCCCGTCGGTCGGCGAGGTGGCGGCGGGCCCGGCGACCGGAACGGCCACGGGCGTCGGCACGGCTACGGGGCCTGTGGGTTTCCGCCCCACGGATGTCCGCCCGGTGGCCGGGGTGCCGGCCGGCGGCAGCGGTCGCAGGCCCGGGCGGGCCCTGACCGTGGCCGCGGTCCGGGCCATGGAACTGGAGGTCGATGTCGTGGACTGGGACTGCGGCACGGTTCCCCCTCGGTCGCCGATGCGGCGTGGCGGTACCGCCGGAGGACGGAGCCCGGCCTCCGACTCCAGGGCACGGCGGCTCCGCCCCCTGGGTATCTCCGGTCCACGGCGGGGACTCCCAACCCGCACCGCGGACGGCTCCTGGATCGCTCAATGTAATGGAGACAGGTACGGCGCGTTGATGGTTGTACCGGACAGTCCAGGTTTTTTCGGCGATCGGAAACCCGGCGGGAACGAGGCCGGATTGCACGCTCGGGGCGTGCCCCGGACGGTGCACCGGAGTGTGGGGGAACCGACCGGGGACAGCCGGAATGGGGAGCCGCTGCCGGGTGGGGGGAGCCGGCCGGCCGGCGCGCGTGATCGTCGCGCAGCGTGTCCGGGAAATGACGTCCTGCGTGCTGCCTCCGCCGCCGCACCGGGGTACCTTGGGCTCATGGCAGACGCGGAACGTGATCACGTCCACCCGCACGGCGCGACCCGGATGGACCGGTTCTGGCACGGAGGCGCGCTGGTCACCCACCAGGTGCCGCTGGCCCTGGTCGGCCTGGCCTGTCTCGCGCTGGGCATCGTGGTGGCCGTCGCGGTTCCGGACAGTGACGGTCCGGCGTGGGCGATGGCGGTGGCGGGCTGCCTCGCGGCCGGCGTCCTGCTGCTCGGCCGGATCGGGTTCGCGCTCTTCCGCCACCGTCGCCGCGCGACCGTCTGATCTTCCCGGGAACGAGCCCGGACAAACCCGATCGCAGGGTGAACGCCCGATCGAGCCCAACCGGTCAGATCGGCCGGTTTCGGCCCATCTGTCAGCTCCTTCTCGCTTCTTTCACAATTCCAGGGCACCAGCCCCACAGTTCCCCCTACTGTGATTCTCGTCCGGGCCGCCGACCGGCCCGGGTGCGAGGCCATTTGCCGACGCCGGGGAGGGTGTCGCAGAGGGGGGAACGATGAGCGGCACCGCCGTGCCCGGAACGGCCCCGGCCACCGGGGGGATCCGGATCCAGGTGAAGCGCCAGCTGGCACGCCTGGTCGGAGCGAGCCCCGGCGAGGGGGCCACCGTCCTGATCTACCACCGCGTCGGCGGAGGCAGCCCGGACGAGCTGGACGTCACCACCGCGGAGTTCACGGCCCAGGCCGACCTGCTCGCCGAGCTGCCGCCCGGCCGGGTGGTGTCCCTGGACGAGGCGACCGACCGGATCGAGGCCGGGCGCCGCACCCCCGGCGCCGTCCTCACCTTCGACGACGGCTTCGCCGACGTGTACCAGAACGCCTGGCCGCTGCTTCGCGAGCGCCGCCTCCCGTTCACGATCTACCTGGCCAGCGGCCACGTCGGCGGCGAGATGCGCTGGGCGGGCTCGACGGCGAGGACCACCGGCGCCCCCGCCCTCAGCTGGGACCAGTTGCGCGAGATGACCGCCTCCGGACTCTGCACGGTCGCCAACCACACCCGCAGCCACGCCCGCCCCGAACTGCTCTCCACCGGCGAGCTCGACGCCTGCAACGACGACGTCGAGGAACACCTCGGCGTCCGCCCCCGGCACTACGCCTACACCTGGGGCGTGCCCGTCCCTCCCATGGAACCGGCCCTGCGGGCGCGGTTCCGGACCGCCGCGACCGGCGAGGTCGGCCGCAACGTACCCGGCGTCGACCCGGTCCGGCTGCGCCGGGTGCCCGTCCGCCGCACCGACCCCATCGACTTCTTCCGCGCCAAGCTCTACGGCCGGCTGATCCCCGAGCGCGCCTACGCCCGGATCGTCGCCACCGCGAAGGCGGTGGGCGCCCGTGCCTGAGGGCCTGCCCTTCCCGCGCCTGCGCGGCCCCGGTGGCCGCCCGCTGCGCGTCGCGCACCTCACCACCGTCGACATGAGCCTCCACCTCCTGCTCGCCACCGAGCTGAAGGTCGACCTGGAGGCCGGGTTCGCGACCTACGGGATCAGCGCGCCCGGCCCGTACGTCGCCGACCTGGAGGCGATCGGGGTGCGGCACGAGCCGCTGCACGCGCTCACCCGGGCCTGGCAGCCGCGCGCCGACGCCGCCGCCGCCCGCGAGCTGCTCGCCGTGCTGGACCGGATCCGCCCGGACGTGCTGCACACCCACAACCCGAAGACCGGTGTGCTCGGTCGCGTGCTGGGCCGGCTCGCCCGCGTCCCGGTGGTCGTCAACACCTGCCACGGGCTCTGGGCGCAGGCCCACGACCCGCTCGCCAAGCGGGCCTTCGTGCTCGGTGCCGAGTCCTTCGCGGCCCGTTTCTCGCACGCCGAGCTGTACCAGAACGGCGAGGACCGCCGTACGCTGGCCCGCGCCGTCCCGGCCCGCCGCTCGCGGGTGGTCGGCAACGGCGTCGACCTCACCCGGTTCGCCACCGACCCGGGTGACCGCGCCCGCATCCGGGGCCGACTGCGGGCCGAACTCGGGGTCGGACCGGACGAGTTGCTGGTCGGCGGGGTCGGTCGACGGGTCGCCGAGAAGGGCATCCGCGAGTACGCCGAGGCCGCCCGCGCGCTGGCCGGCAAGGCCCGGTTCGTCTGGATCGGACCGGACGACCCGGACAAGCCGGACGCCCTCGGCGCCGAGTCCGGGGTCGACTTCCCGGGCCCGCGCAGCGACATGCCCGCGGTCTACGCCGCCCTGGACGTCTTCGTGCTCCCCTCCTACCGGGAGGGGTTCTCCCGCTCCGCCATGGAGGCCGCCGCCGGCGGCCTGCCGATGGTGCTCAGCGACATCCGCGGCTGCCGCGAGATCGGCACCCACGACGAGCACCTGCTCCTCGCCCCGCCCGGGGACGCCCCGGCCCTCACCCACGCGCTGGACCGCCTCCTCACCGAGCCCGGCCTGCGCGACCGGCTCGGCGCCGCCGTCCGGCGCCGCGCCACGGAGCGCTTCGACCAGCGCGCCGTGGCAGCCGTCTCGCTGGAGACCTACGCGGCCGTCGCCCGCGCCAGGGGACTGCCCTGGACGGTCGGCTGAGCCGGCCCGCCCACCACACCGCATCAGGGGGAAGGACCGTCATGAAGCGAGGGGGGGACCTCGCGGTCACCGTCCTGGCCGGGATCGTCGCGATCCCGCTCGGCCTGGTGATCGCCCTGCTGATCCGCTGCACCACCGGCGGACCGGTGCTCTTCCGGCAGACCAGGACCGGGCTGCGCGGCGAGGAGTTCCAGATCCTCAAGTTCCGCACCATGCGGGACAGGCGGTTCCCCGAAGAGGAGGACGCGCCGCGGATCACCGGGCTCGGCGAGCTGCTCCGCAGGACCAGCCTGGACGAGCTGCCGCAGCTGTGGAACGTCGCACGCGGCGAGATGGGCGTGATCGGGCCCCGGCCCACGCTGCCCGAGCAGGTCGTCCACTACTCCCGCCGCCAGCGCGGCCGGCTCGACGTCCGCCCCGGCCTCACCGGCTGGGCGCAGGTCCAGGGCCGCAACTCGATCACCTGGCCCCAGCGGATCGAACTCGACCTCTGGTACGTGCAGCACCGATCGCTCCGGCTCGACGTGCGGATCCTCCTGCTCACCGTCAAGGTGCTGCTGCGCCCGGCCGGCATCACCGCGGCCGGCGGGGTCAACCCGGGGT
>NZ_JBHXKE010000203.1:0-18296 GCF_042722765.1 Kitasatospora sp. NPDC058406 | reverse complement strand
GCCCTGATCGCTGCCCTGATCGCTGCCCGCGCGGGCAGCGGGGCCGGCCCGCACCCCGTGTGCAGAAAATTGGAGTCCTGCAGTCGCATTCGCTAGCCTCTCGAACGTGAGGCTGACCAAGAGCACCGACATCGCCCTCCGCATCGCCATGCGGCTGGCCGTCCTCGACGAGGAGGCCAACCCGACCACCCGCGAGGTGGCCGAGGCGGTGGGCGTGCCGTACACCCACGCCGCCAAGGTGGTCAGCCGGCTGCAGCACCTCGGCGTGGTGGAGGCGCGGCGCGGCCGCGGCGGGGGGCTGACCCTCACCGCGGCGGGCCGTACCGGCTCCCTCGGACTGCTGCTGCGCGAGCTGGAAGGGGTGGGTGACGTGGTCGGCTGCGAGGACGAGCCGCCCTGTCCGCTGCGCGCGGCCTGCCGCCTGCGGGGAGTGCTGCGTTCCGCGCAGGAGGCGTTCTTCACCACCCTCGACCCGCTCTCGATCGGCGACCTGGTCGCCGCCCCGACCGGGCCGGTCCTGCTCGGCCTCTCCCGCAGACCCCCCGACTGACACCCGTTCCCAGCCCGGCCCCAGGGCCCGCACCTGCCGGACCCGCACCTCCGCACGCCGCACCCGTCCGCGCATCCGCGCGGCCAATAATACGACTCTCAGATACCAATTTGGAGCGAACCCGATGCTGTCCGCCAAGTCCGCCGAGGTCGTCGAAGCCACCCTGCCCGTCGTGGGCGGTGCGATCGGCTCCATCACCCCGCTCTTCTACGACCGGATGTTCGCCGCCCACCCGGAGCTGCTGCGCGACCTCTTCAACCGGGGCAACCAGGCCAACGGCAGCCAGCGGCAGGCGCTGGCCGGCTCGATAGCCGTCTTCGCCTCCGCGCTGATCGCCGACCCCGACGGCCGCCCGGACGCGCTGCTGGCCCGGATCGCGCACAAGCACGTGTCGGTCGGCATCAGCAACGACCAGTACCGGATCGTCCACGAGCACCTGTTCGCCGCCATCGTCGAGGTGCTCGGCGACGCCGTCACCCCCGAGGTCGCCGCCGCCTGGGACGAGGTGTACTGGCTGATGGCCAACGGGCTGATCGCCGTCGAGGACCGGCTGCGCGCCGAGGCCGTCGCCGTCCAGCAGGGCGACCCGGCCGACCTCTGGCGCCCGTACACCGTGATCGACCGGCAGCAGGAGACCGACGACGTCACCAGCTACCTCGTCCGACCGGCCGACGGCCGCCCGCTGCCGGCGTCCCGGCCCGGCCAGTACGTCTCGGTGCGCGCCGAACTGCCCGACGGCGCACGACAGATCCGCCAGTACAGCCTCTCCGGAGCCCCGGACGGCGCGCTCCGGTTCACCGTCAAGCGTGCCACCGCCGACCGCCCGGACGCACCCGCCGGCGAGGTCTCCAACCACCTGCACGACCACCTGCGCGCCGGGGACGTCCTCGACGTCGCGCCGCCGTTCGGCGACGTCACGCCGGCCGACGGCGACGGGCCGGTGCTGCTCGCGTCGGCCGGCATCGGCAACACTCCGATCACCGCCATGCTGGCCCACCTGGCCGCCACCGGCTCCACCCGCCGGGTGGTCACCGTCCACGGCGACCGCGACCAGCTCTCGCACGCCTTCCGCGCCGACCTCACCCGGCTCACCGCCAAGCTCCCGGCCGGCACCGCGCACGTCTTCTACGAGCGGCCGCTCGGCGACTGGCCCGCCGACCGCACCGGCCTGGTCGACCTGTCGACGGTCGAGGTCCCGACCGGGACCACCGCCTACCTGTGCGGCCCGCTGCCCTTCCTCCGCTCGGTGCGGGGGCAGCTGCTGGCGGCGGGCGTCCCCGCCGCCGACATCCACTACGAGGTGTTCGGTCCGGACCTCTGGCTCGGCCGGGACGCCTGAGCACGACCGCCCCGCCCGGCCCCGCTCCGGCGCCGCGCCCCCGCGGCGCAGCCCGCGACGTGGTGCCCTGCCGCCCGGCCGGCCCGCTCGGTACGATCACCGACGGGCCGGCCGGTCCGGCGCCGGGGCGGCCCCGGCCGCCGCCGACCACCGTCGCCGTCACCGGGACGCCGACCGAGGGCCCGGGGAGGACCGTTGCGCGTCGCACTGTTCGCCACCTGCGTCAACGACGCGCTGTACCCGTCCACCGCGATCGCCACCGTGCGGCTGCTGGAGCGCCTCGGCGTCGACGTCGACTTCCCTCCCGGGCAGAGCTGTTGCGGCCAGCCGCAGTACAACACCGGCTACCGGCGGGCCTGCGAGCCGCTGGTGCGGCGCACCGCCCGGGCGTTCGCCGGCTACGACCACGTGGTGACGCCCTCCGGCTCGTGCGTGGCGACGGTCCGCGACGCCTACCCGCGGATCGCCGCCCGGGCGGGCAGCGAACTCGTCCGCGAGGTAGCGGAGTTGACACCACGGGTGTACGAGCTGACCGAGTTCCTGACCGACGTCCTCGGCGTCGAGGACGTCGGCGCGTGGTTCCCGCACACCGTGACCTACCACCCCTCCTGCCACGGACTGAGACTGCTCGGCCTCGGCGAGCGGCCGCGGCGGCTGCTCCGGGCCGTCCGGGGGATCGAACTGGTCGAACTGCCGGGCGCCGAGGAGTGCTGCGGCTTCGGCGGGACGTTCGCGGTGAAGAACCCTGCGGTCTCGGCGGCGATGGCCGCCGACAAGGTCCGCAGCGCCCTGGCCACCGGCGCCGAGGTGCTCTGCGGCGGCGACAACTCCTGCCTCCTGCACCTCGACGGCACCCTCCGCCGCCAGGGCGCGCCGCTGCGCCCGCTCCACCTCGCCGAGATCCTCGCCAGCACCGAGGCCGAGCCCTGGCGGGCGGCGTGAACACCTTCCTGGGGATGCCCGGGATGCCCGCCGCACCGGCCGCTCCCGCCTTCCCGGAGGCCGCCGCCGCTGCCACGGCCGACGAGCGGCTGCGCGCCAACCTCCGGCACGCCACCCGCACCATCCGGGAGAAGCGGGCCCGCGCGGTCGCCGAACTCTCCGACTGGACCGAGCTGCGCGCAGCCGCCAAGGCCGTCAAGGACCACACCCTGCGCCATCTCGACCGCTACCTGGTCCAGTTGGAGCAGGCCGTGACCGCCGCCGGCGGCACCGTGCACTGGGCCTCCGACGCCGACGAGGCCAACCGGATCGTCACCGGACTGGTCCGGGCCACCGATGAGCGCGAGGTGGTCAAGGTGAAGTCGATGGCCACCCAGGAGATCGGCCTCAACGAGGCACTCGCCGCCGCCGGGATCACCGCGTACGAGACCGATCTCGCCGAGCTCATCGTGCAGTTGGGCGAGGACCGGCCCTCGCACATCCTGGTCCCGGCGATCCACCGCAACCGCGGCGAGATCCGCGAGATCTTCGCCGCACGGATGGCCGACTGGGGCCGCCCCGCCCCCGAGGGACTATCCGACGCACCCGCCGACCTCGCCGAGGCGGCCCGCCTCCACCTCCGGGAGAAGTTCCTGCGCGCCGAAGTCGCCGTCTCGGGAGCCAACTTCATGGTCGCCGAGACCGGCACCCTGGTGGTCGTGGAGTCCGAGGGCAACGGCCGGATGTGCCTCACCCTGCCGCGCACCCTGATCTCGGTGGTCGGCATCGAGAAGGTGGTGCCGACCTGGCGGGACCTGGAGATCTTCCTCCAGGTGCTGCCCCGCTCCTCCACCGCCGAGCGGATGAACCCGTACACCTCGTTCTGGACCGGCACCGCCGGGGGCGGCGACGCGGGCGCCGGGGCCGCCGGGGCCACCGGGGCCGGCGCGGACGGCCCGTCCGTGTTCCACCTCGTCCTGCTCGACAACGGGCGGACGGCCGCCCTCGCCGACCCGACCGGCCGCCAGGCGCTGCGCTGCATCCGCTGCTCGGCCTGCCTCAACGTCTGCCCGGTGTACGAGCGGGCCGGCGGGCACGCCTACGGTTCGGTCTACCCGGGCCCGATCGGCGCCATCCTCACCCCGCAACTCCGCGGCGTCGCCACCGAGCTGGACGCCTCACTGCCGTACGCGTCGTCGCTCTGCGGGGCCTGCTACGAGGTCTGCCCGGTGGCCATCGACATCCCCGAGGTCCTGGTCCACCTGCGCGAGCGGGTCACCGACCGGCCCGGGCACCGGCTGGAACGCGCCGCCGTCGCCGCCGCCACCTACGTCCTCGACCGACCGGCCCTGCTCCGGGCGGCCGAACGGGCCGCCGCCCGGACCCGCCGGTTCCACCCGCGCCGGCTCCCGGGCCCGGGCCGCGCCTGGACCGACACCCGCGAGCTGCCGGCGGTCCCGCCCGAACCGTTCCGCGACTGGTGGCGGAGGAACCGCACATGAGCGACCGACCGACGGGCGGATCGCGCGAGGCGATCCTGTCCCGGATCCGCGCCGCGGTCCGCCCCGGCAGCCCTCCCGGCAGCCCGCCCGACAGCCGCCCCGGCGCCCGCGCCACGACGGAGGAGCCCGTCCCCCGGGACTACCTCCGCAGCCACGTCCGCACGGACGATCCGGACGCGCTGATCGACCTGCTCCACCACAACCTCGCCGACTACCGGGCCCTGGTCCACCGCTGCACCGTCGACCGCCTGCCCGAGGTCATCGGCGTCCTCCTCGACGCCCGGGGCTCCCGCACCGTGGCCGTCCCGCCGGGCCTGCCGCCCGGCTGGACCGCCGCCGCCTCGGCCCGCCCGCTGCCGGACGGCGGCCCCGGCGGAGCCCTCACCGCCGCACGGCTGGACGCCGTCGACAGCGTGGTGACCGGCTGCGCCCTGGCGATCGCCGAGACCGGCACGCTCGTCCTGGACGGCGGCCCGGGGCAGGGCCGCCGGCTGCTCAGCCTCGTCCCGGACCACCACGTCTGCGTCGTCCTGGCACCCGGCCAGGTGGTCGCGTCCGTCCCGCTCGCCCTCCCCCGACTCGACCCGGCCCGACCTCAGACCTGGATCTCCGGCCCGTCCGCCACCAGCGACATCGAGCTGAACCGGGTGGAGGGCGTGCATGGTCCGCGCACCCTGGAGGTCGTCCTGGCCACGCCCCGGTGACGGGCCGGGTTCACCCGACGTCGCGCGCGAAGGTCCCCCGCTCCCCCAGGTTCCAGGCGACGACCCGGCGCGGGCGGACGCGGATGATGTCCCGGCTGAAGTAGCCGGGCGCCACCGGCGGCACCTCCACCGCCAGCGTCTCGGCCTCCCCCCTGATCTCGACGCCGCGCCCCCACCCGCCAACGACCGGGTCGTCGGCCGGGGCCATGTCGTCCACCAGCACGGCGACCTCGGGGCGGGCCTGCGCGTTCAGGTACTTCCGGCTGCGGGCCATGTCGGGTCCGCCGATGTCGATGGTGCCGTCGTCGTTGAGCCGGAAGCCCACCGGACGGACCTGCGGGCGGCCGTCGGGGCCGATGGTCGCCAGGCGCGCCAGCGGTTGGGCGGCCAGGTAGGCGAGTTCCCTCGCGGTGAAGATCATGTCTGGACCCTAGAAGCTCAAGCGCGGTTGAGGTCAAGCTCTCCCGGTCTGCCCGATCTGCGGGTTCTGCCGGGCCGGAACGGGCCTTCGGAACGGGCCTCCGGGGCGGGCCTCCGGGGCGGGCCTCCGGGGCGGGCGGTCAGGTCGGCCGGGCGCCCGGCCGGGTCGGGCGGATCCGCGTTGCCCGGCCGGGCCCGCCCTACGCGGGGCGCAGCTCCAGGGTGCAGCACTTGGGGCCGCCGCCGCCCTTGAGCAGCTCGGAGACGTCGACCGGTACCGGCTCGTACCCCTGCTCGGTCAGCCGCGCGGCCAGCGCCTTGGCGGCCTCCGGCAGGAGCACCCGGCGCCCGTCGGAGACGGCGTTCAGCCCGAACACCTCGGCGTCGGCCCGGTCGGCGAGGATCGCGTCCGGGTAGAGGCTGCGCAGCAGTGCCTGGCTGTCCGGGGTGAACGCCTCCGGGTAGTACATGACCTGGTCCTCGTCGAGGACGGCCAGCGCGGTGTCCAGGTGGTAGAAGCGCGGGTCGACCAGGGTCAGGCTGAGCACCTGGACGCCGAAGAGCGCGCGGGCCTCGGCGTGCGCGGCCGGGTCGGTGCGGAAGCCCGTGCCGGCCAGCACCCGGCGACCGGCCACCAGGTGGTCGCCCTCACCCTCGTTGACGTGCCCGGCCCGCTGCACCTCGCGGTAGCCGGCGGCCCGGAACCAGGCCTGGTGGGCGTCCGACTCGCCGGCCCGCTCGGGGTGGCGGAAGGTCGCGACCAGCGCCCGGCCGCCGAGCACGGTCGCCCCGTTGGCCGTGTAGACCATGTCGGGCAGCCCGGGCACCGGATCGATCAGCTCGACGGTGTGGCCGAGCCGCCCGTACAGCGCGCGCAGCCGCTCCCACTGGAGGACGGCGAGCTCGGTGTCGGTGGGCCGGGACGGGTCCATCCAGGGGTTGATCGTGTAGTCGACCGTGAAGTACGTCGGCCGGCACATCAGGTAGCGCCGCGGTTTCGCGGCGCGCTCCGGGATTCGGTTCGGCATGCGGCGACCTCCGCCGTCCGGGGGTGAGGGGTTCGGGGTGCTCGGTGCTCGGTGACGGCTGCGGGGCGGTGGCCGCCGGGCGAGGTGTCCGGTCGGGCGCCGGGACCGTGCCGCGCAGTCCAGAGGGCCGCTGCCCGGACGGCGCCGTTCGTACACCCGCGCGGGAACGCCGGACGACGCAGTCCCCCGCGCACCCGGCGCATCCGCCGGCGCGTCCCCCGGCGCACGGGGAGCGCACCCACCCGCCCGGCTCCGACCGGTCCGAAGGGCGGGCGGCCCGCCGGTCACCGGGCCGCGGAAGCGGAAGGGCCACCGCCCCGCGAGACCGGCAACCGGTCTCCGCCGTAGACCTCCTGACGCCCCGCCCGGTCGTACGGCCCGCCCCGTCGCCGACCTCCCGGACCACCCCCGCCCACCGCCGGAGGGCTCCCCGAACGGTACGTGGCCGATCTCACGTACCGCCACCGGCCACCTACGGTGGCGTAGGTTACTTGAGACAGTGAACTATCTCCTTCATGCCGAATCTCCAGGAGACCCTTGACCTCAGTTCGTACGTCGCCATCGGGGACAGCTTCACCGAGGGCCTGAACGACCCCGGCGTCGGCGGCGCCTTCGCCGGCTGGGCCGACCGGCTCGCCGGGCTGCTCGCCGACGGGCAGCCCCCGGGCGACTTCCGCTACGCCAACCTCGCGGTGCGCGGCCGGCTGCTCGACCAGGTCATGGCCGAGCAGGTGCCGCAGGCCCGGCGCATCCGGCCCGACCTGGTGACCTTCTGCGCCGGCGGCAACGACATCCTGCGACCCGGCAGCGACCCGGACGAGGTGGCCGAGCGGTTCGAGGCCGCCGTCGTCCAACTCGTCGAGGCGGCAGGGACGGTACTCATCTGCACCGGCTTCGACACCCGCGGCGTGCCGCTGCTGAAGCACCTCCGCGGCAAGATCGCCACCTACAACAGCCACATGCGGGCCGTCGCCGACCGGCACGGCTGCAAGGTGGCCGACCTCTGGTCGCTCCGCGCCGTCCAGGACCGCCGGGCCTGGAGCGAGGACCGCCTGCACCTCTCCCCGGAGGGCCACCAGCGGGTCGCCCTGCTGGCCGCCCGCTCGCTGGGCCTGCGCACCGCGCAGGACCCGGAGGCGCCCTGGCCGGTCCTGCCGGTGGCGTCCCCCGCCGAGCAGCGCCGCGAGAACCTGCAGTGGGCCCGCGAGTACCTGATCCCCTGGGTCGGCCGCCGCCTGCGCGGCGAGTCCTCGGGCGACCACGTCGAGGCCAAGCGGCCGGAGCTCATGCCGCTCTGACGCCCCGTCGGAGACTCGGCCGGACCACCGGACCACCGGCCCCCGGATCCGTCCGGAGCCACCGCCGCGCCACCGCCGCGCCCCGACCGGCGGTGGCACCCGGCCCGCGGCTGCCTCAGACCCGGCGGCCGGCCGGGCCGGCCCGCCCCGCACCCGCGTGCACGAGCGCGGCCAGGACCGCACCGACCAGGTACCAGAGCAGGTCGGGCGGGTTGAAGGTGGAGCCGAGCACCAGCCGGGCGAGCGCACTGCGGTGGGCCAGCTCCTCCGGGACCCCGGTGAGCTGGAACAGCTCGACGGCCCAGCTCAGCCCGGCCGCCCACGCCCCGGCCGCGACCGGCCGCAGGCCCGGCGCCGCGGTCACGGCCAGCGCGTACACCAGCACCGTGTACAGCGCGTCCCCGGCGTACTTGGCGACCTCCCCGCCGACCGCGGCGCGCACCCCGAGCCCGGCCGCCACCGCCAGCACCGCCGCCACCACGGCCACCGCACGCACGGCGCCGCGCCCTCGAAGATCATCCATTCCGGTACCCTAACCAGCCGCCGGACCCGGCAGCGACGGCCGGCGCCGCTCCGCCGACGTCGGGGACTCGACCGCAGCGGCGACCGCGAGCCGGGGGTGTCGCCACGGCCTCCCCGCGGCGCCTTCCGCGCCCCCGCCCCCGCCTCCCGCGGACCGTTCGGAACCGCCGCCGCCCCGCCCGACGTCCCTCCCTCCCGGCGGGCCGCGCCTGCGGCCCGGTAACCTGCTGGCCGGTCCGTGTGGGACCGGGTCCGTGCGGGTCGCGGGCGGGAACGACAGAACAGGGCGGGGCACAGTGACGCAGCTGACCGATGCGGTGAACGGGTCCGGGGTGGCGGCGGACACGACAGAGGCCGGGCAGGGCCGGGGGCGGCGGTTCGCCGTCGAGGGCTTCGCGCCGCGCCAGGACGGCCGGTCCCGCGACCGCGGCAAGGACCTGCGCACCCGCACCCCGCGCGAGCGGCACGCCGAGTTCGCCCCGTCCGACGACCGCCCGTCCGCCGTGGCGGCGATCGAGGCGTCCAACGCTGGCCGCCTCACCGACCTGGTGCCGATAAGGCTGGGCCGGATGGCCGCCACCCCGTTCGCCTTCCTCCGCGGCTCGGCCGGTCTGATGGCCGCCGACCTCGCGGTCACCCCCACCAGCGGGATAACCGCCCAGCTGTGCGGCGACGCGCACGCGGCCAACTTCGGCCTGTACGGCGACGCCCGCGGCCGCCTGGTGATGGACATCAACGACTTCGACGAGACCGTCCCGGGCCCGTGGGAGTGGGACCTCAAGCGGCTCGCGACCAGCCTGGTGCTGGCCGGCCGGGCGGTCGGCGCGGACGAGACCACCGCCCGCCGGGCCGCGTTCGACGCGGCGGGCGCGTACCGCCGGACCATGCGCACGCTCGCCAAGCTGCCGGCGCTGGACGCCTGGAACGCCGTCGCCGACGAGCAGTTGGTCTCCTTCGCCCAGGCGCACGACCTCACCGAGGTCCTGGAGAGGGTCGGCGCCAAGGCGCTCGGCAACACCAGCGCACGCTTCGCCGCCAGGTCGACCGTGCGGGCGGAGGACGGCGGCCACCGCTTCACGGCGGCGCCCCCGGTGCTCAGCGAGGTGCCGGACGACACGGCCTCCGCCGTCGCCACCGCGCTCGGCGCGTACGTGCGGACGGTCCCGGCCGAACTGCACCCGCTGCTCTCCCGCTACCGGGTGCAGGACGTGGCGTTCCGGGTGGTGGGCACCGGCAGCGTCGGCACCCGTTCGTACGTGGTGCTGCTCACCGACCACCGCGAGCAGCCGCTCGTGCTCCAGGTGAAGGAGGCGCGGCCGTCCGTGCTGCTGCCCCACCTGGCCCGCGCGGGCTACCCCGTGACGACGCCGGAGGTCCACGAGGGCCGCCGGGTGGTGCTCGGCCAGAAGCGCATGCAGGTGGTCAGCGACACCCTGCTCGGCTGGACCACGGTGGACGAACTCCCCTACCAGGTGCGGCAGTTCCGCAACCGCAAGGGCAGCGTCGACCCGGCCGCGCTGCTGCCCGCGCAGCTGGACGACTACGCCCGGATCACCGGCGCCCTGCTGGCCCGGGCCCATGCACACACCGCGGACCCCGGCCTGATCAGCGGCTACTGCGGCAAGAACGAGGCGTTGGACGAAGCGGTCGCCGGGTTCGCGGTGGCGTACGCGGACCGCACCGAGGCGGACCACGCCGAGCTGGTCGCGGCGATCCGTGCGGGCCGGCTCCCGGCCGAGCACGGGGTCTGACGCCCCCCGGGGCCTCAGGACCCCGCCGGCTCCAGGAACGGCGCGACCGCCGCCACGAACTCCGCGGGCCGGGTCCGGTGCACCAGGTGCCCGGCCTCGACGGTGACCACCCTCCCGTCCGGGAGCAGCCCGGTCAGCTCGGCGATCCGGTCCTGCGGCACGTGGCTCGCCGGGCCGCCGGCCACCACCAGGGTGGGCGCGGTGATCGCCGTCATCCGCTCCAGCCAGCGCGGGTCCGGCCGGTCCATCCGTCCCTTGACCGCCTTCACCACGGCCCAGTCGAAGTCGATCGGACCGGCGGGCCGGTCGGGCACGGGGCTCGCCGGGCGCGGGTGGGGGGCGGGGACGTCCTCCAGCACCAGCCGGGCGACCCGCTCGGGCCGCTCCTGGGCGACCAGGTAGGCGACCACACCGCCCATCGAGTGCCCGAGCAGGTCGACCCGCTCCAGCCCGAGGGCGTCCAGGAAGCCGAGCACGTCGTCGCGCATCAGCTCGACGGCGTACCGGCCGGGTCGGCCGCTGTCACCGTGGCCGCGCAGGTCGAGCGCGTAGACGCGGTGGTGCGGGGCCAGGGCGGGCAGGACGTCGTCCCAGTCGGTGGCCCGCTCGCCGAGCGCGTGCAGCAGCACCAGCGGCGGGCCGTCGGCCGGTCCGCTCTCCCGGTAGGCGAGGGACAGCTCGGGAAGGTCGACCGTGCGATGAGCAGTCATGCCGCTCACCGTACGGCGCCCCGGCCGGCCCGGGCACGGAGCGGCCGTTCGCCCGCCGCTCAATTCCCCGGTCCCGCACCGGAGGCGGATCCGGACGGCGCGCCGGAGGCCGGAGCCTGCGCCGCTCCGGGCGCCGAGGCCGACGCCCCCGCCCCCGATCCGGGTCCCCCCTCCCGCGTCTCCTCCGCCGGCCGCTCCGGAGCCTCACCGGTCCGCGTCCCGCCGTCCCGTCCCGCGGCCCGGCCGGCGAGCATCGACGCCACCACCGCCAGGCCGGCCACCGCCGCACAGACCGCGGTCGCCCACGCGTACGCGGCCCGGTGTCCGCCGCCGTCGCCCGTCGCCCGCAGGTAGACGCCGGAGAGTGCGGAGATGCTGACCGCCGCCGCGATCCGCTGCGCCATCTGCAGGATCGCCCCGCTCACTCCGGCCGCCTCGGACGGCGCGTGGCGCAGTACGTACGCCTGGTTGGTCGCCGTCATCAGTCCGACCGCCGCGCCGCCCAGCAGCTGCAGCAGCGCGAGGAGCCACGGCAGCGGCCCGGCCGGAGCCCAGTGCGCGACCAGGCCGCCGGCCAGCATCACCAGCGCCGAACCGGTCATGCCGGCGGTGACGGTCCGCCGGCCGAACCGCTGGACCACCCGCCAGGCGACCGCCGAGGCGAATCCCATGGCCACCGCCGAGGGCAGCGAGACCAGGGCCGCCCCCATCGGCGAGAGGCCGAGGCCGTCCTGCAGGAACATCGTCAGCACCAGCCCGGCCGCCAGCGAGGAGCCGAACTGGGCCATCGCCACCGCCGTGCCCAGCGCGTACGGCGCCGAGCGGATCAGCGCCGGGTGGATCAGTGGGTGGCCGCCGGCCCGGGCGTAGCGCCGCTGCCACCAGGCCAGCGCGCCGAGCAGCAGCACCGCCCCGGCGGCGAAGCCGAGCCAGCCGGTCCAGCCGGGCGGCTGGACGAACGGCAGCATCAGCGCGAGAGTCAGCGCGGCGACCAGCAGCAGGCCGACCAGGTCGAGGTCGGCGTGCCGCGCGCTGGGGCGCGGGCGCGGCAGGTAGCGGGCGGCCAGCAGCACGGTGGCCAGCCCGAACGGGACGTTGAGCAGGAAGGTGATCCGCCAGCCGTACTCCGGTCCGACGACCGCCAGCACCGCGCCGCCGACGGGCGGGCCGAGTGCGAAGGCCAGCCCGCCGGTGACGGCGTAGAGGCCGAGCGCACGGGCCCGCAGCTGGCCGCCGAAGACGTCCTGGAGGGTCCCGATCATCTGCGAGTTCACGAGTCCGGCGCCGGCACCCTGGAGCAGCCGGGCGGTCACCAGCACCCACGGTTCGGTGGCGGACGCCGAGAGCAGGCTGACGACGGTGAACAGGGCGAGCCCGGAGACGAAGAACCACTTGCGGCCCTTGACGTCGCCGAGCCGCCCCCCGGGTATCAGGGCCAGTCCGAAGGCCAGCGAGTAGCCCGCGACGATCCATTGGAGGTGGGCGGGCTGGGCGTGCAGCGACTCGCGCAGCGCGGGGATCGAGGTGTTGAGCACCGACTGGTCGAGCAGGGTGGTGAAGCCGCCCGCGACGCAGACCAGCAGCACGCGCCGCCCGGCGGCGTCGAAGCGCTCCTTGACCGGCGGGGTGGACGCCGCGCGGTCGGTGGTGGCCGTCACGGCACGACCACCACCAGCGCGTACCGGGCGTCCTCCGGGCCGGGGCAACGGAAGCGGGTGGTCTCGGCGACGAACCGCAGGCAGTCGCCGGCCGCCAGCGGCTGCGCCTCCCCGTCGACGGTCAGGTCCAACCGGCCCTCCAGCAGCCAGAGGTGGTGCTCCACGCCGAGCGCGCAGGGCCGGTCGTAGGCGATGTCGGCGCCGGCCGGCAGCCGCCCCTCCACGATCTCGGCGCGCAGCGACCCGTGCGGCGGTGAGACCGACCGCCGGACGAACCCGGTCGCCTCGTCCCGCCAGACCCACTGCTCGTCGGCCCGCACCAGCCGCGCGGGCGCCGACTCCACCTCGGCGAGCAGCCGCGACATGGTCCGCCCGTAGACGGCGCAGAGCCGTCCGAGCAGCGCCGCCGTCGGGCTCACCTCCGCCCGCTCGACCCGGGACAGTGTCGACCGGCTGACGTCCGCCTGCCGTGCCAACTCCTCCAGCGTCCACCCGCGTTCGACCCGCAACTCGGCCAACCGCCCTGCCAGCCGCTCGTCGGCGGCCGTCTCGATTCCCATATCCGCGATGCTATCCCGGATATGGGATCCGCTTCGGGGCTTCCCGCCTGCCGTCCCACGGCGGGGTGGCGGAGCCGTGCACTCCCGCCGGTCGGCGCCGGCGCCGGGGGACGGCACGGTGGCCGACCCGGGCTTCACGGTGGCCGACCTGGGCTTCTGCGACACCGGCCGCCGATCATATGATGTCCGCGACCATGGGCCGGACGGCCCACGCGCATCACGGGGGATCACATGTTCGGCATCATCAGACCGTGTCGGCACCGGCTCTCCGAACGGTTGCAGGCCACGTGGATGGCCCACCTCTGCGGGCTCTGCCTCGCCCTGCGGGACGACCACGGGCAGCTGGCCCGAACCGCCACCAACTACGACGGTCTGATCATCTCGGTCCTGGTCGAGGCCCAGGCCGCCGCCGACGCCCCCGGCGGGCGGCGGACCGCCGGGCCCTGCCCACTGCGCGGCATGCGGACCGCCTCCGTCGCGCGGGGCGAGGGCGCCCGGCTCGCCGCCGCCGTCTCGCTGACCCTCGCCTCGGTGAAGATCCGCGACCACGTCGAGGACCGGGACGGCGTCTTCGCCCGCCGCCCGGTCGCCGCCGGGGCGCGCGCGGTGACCCGGCGGTGGGACCGGCGGAGCGCGGGCAGCGCGTCGGTGGTCGGCTTCGACACCGCCGTCCTGCTCGACGCGGCGGCCCGCCAGGGCGAACTGGAGCGCGGACTGCAGGTCGGCGGGTCCGTCCTGCTGGTCACCGAGCCCACCGAGAGCGCCACCGCCGCGGCCTTCGCGCACACCGCCGTCCTGGCCGGCCGGCCGGGCAACGCCGCACCGCTGACCGAGGCCGGGCGGCTGTTCGGCCGCCTCGCGCACCTGCTGGACGCCGCCGAGGACGAGGCCGCCGACGCCGCGAGCGGCGCGTGGAACCCGCTCACCGCGACCGGGACCGACCGCGCCGAGGCCGAACGCCTCTGCCGCGACGCCGTGCACGGCATCCGCCTCGCACTGGCCGAGGTCGACCTGACCGACCGCACCCTGGTGCACGTCCTGCTCGCCCACGAGACCGAACGCGCCGTCGAGCGGGTCTTCGGCCCCGCCGCGCACACCGCCGCCTGCCGCACCAGGACCGGCTCCGGGGCGGCCGGCGCACCCGGCACCGCGCCCGCCGGCTCCAACCCGTACCAAGCACCGCCCCGGCACGACCCGGACCAGGCCCCGCCGCAGGGCCCGGGCGCGCCCGTCCCGCCCTGGATCCCGCAGGGCCCCGGCTTCACCCCGCCCGGCGCCCCGCCGCCGGACCGCCGCAACCTGCTGGCCGGCTGCGCCATGTGGGCCCTGATGGCCTGCACGTGCCAACTGTGCTGCTGCGAGCACGAGGACCCGTTCTCCCGCGAACGCCGCGAGGGCTGGTGCCACCAGTGCGACTGCTCCAACTGCTCGGACTGCTGCGACTGCTGCCAGTGCTGCGGGGAGAACAGCAGCTGCTGCTCGGACTGCGGGTGCGGCTGCGACGGGTGCGGCTGCGACTGCTGAGCCCCGGCCGGCCGCCACCGGCCCGCCGCCCCCCACCACGGGCGGACCCGGCCCCGGACCTCCGGCGTACGGGCGGCCGCGCCGGGTCCGCCTCCCGGCGTAGCCGCCGTCCACCGGCGGGCCGACGTGCCGCCCGGAGGACCCGACCTAACGTGGCGTCATGTCCAAGACCACTCGGTGGCGTTCCGCCGCCCTGCTCGGCCTGCCCGTCGCCCTGCTGCTGACCCTCGCCGGTCCGGCCGCCGCCGCGGCACCCCCCGCCCCGACCCCCGGCGCCGCCGGCCACCGCCCCCCCGCCGGCGGCGCGCCCCGGGTCCCCGCCCCGACCGGACATCAGCCGGTCGGCGTCACCGACGTCCGCCTGGTGGACGACAGCCGGCCCGATCCGTGGCGGGCCGGCACGACGTCCCGCGAACTGATGGTCACCGTCCGGTACCCGACCGGCACCACCCGCGGCAGCCACCCGGCCTACGTGTCACCGGAGTTGTCCCACGCCCTGTACCGGGGCCTCTTCGACGCGAGCACCGTGCGGACCAACGCCCTGGCCGACGCGCCGCCCGCCCGCGGACGCCTCCCCCTCGTCGTGCTCTCCCCCGGCTTCGGCAACAGCCGCACCTCGCTGACCGCCCTGTCCGAGGACCTCGCCTCCCGCGGCTACGCGGTCGCCGTCGTCGACCACACCTACGAGACCTCCGTGCAGTTCCCCGACGGCCGGATCGAGCCCTGCCTGATCTGCGGGGAGCCGGAGGACCCGTGGGCCTTCGGGGTGGACGTCTCCCGCAGCCGGGCCCGCGACCTCCGGTTCGTGATCGACCGCTTCACCGCCCCGGGCAGGGGCCCGGTGCGCGGCCTCTCGATCGACCCGGCGCGGATCGGCGCCGCCGGCCACTCGCTCGGCGGGGCAGGCTCCCTGGAGGCGATGCGCGAGGACGGCCGGATCCGGGCCGCCGCCGACCTGGACGGCACCGTCTTCGTCCCGCCCGCCGAGGGCCTCTCCCGGCCGGTCCTGCTGCTGAGCGCCCGGCTCGGCGGCTCGGCCGAATCCACGGCCAACTGGGCGGACACCTGGAACCGGCTCGGCGGCTGGCGCCGCTGGCTGGACCTGCCCGAGGCAGGACACCTCTCCTTCTCGGACGTGCACTGGCAGGTCGACGCGTTCGGCGTCCGCGACCAGCTGCCGCCGGAGCTCGCCGACGAGAGCTTCGGCACGATCCGCGGCACCCGCGCGCTGGCCGCCACCCGCGCCTACCTCGGCGCGTTCCTCGACCGGCACCTGCGCGACCGCCCGGGCCCGCTGCTCGACCGGCCGTCCCGCGCCTACCCCGACGTCCGCTTCGTGAAGTAGCCCGCCTCACCGGCCGGCACCGCCTCCCGCAACTCGCCCCCGACGTGCTCCGGACCGCGCACCCAGAGCGGCAGCACCTCGGCTCCCCGGGTACGGCCGCCACCGGCCTCAGACATCCCGGGCCACCGATCTCGCCCCCGCCGACCGCCGGTCGGCCGCCAGCGAATCCTCCAGCCGGGCCAGCAGCACCCGGAACCGGTCGGTGTCCTCGGCCGTCATCCGGCCCTCCGCCAGGGCCCGCACGCCCTGGTCCCCCGTCGTTCCCTCGTTCATGCCCCGACGTTAGGCGACGGCGATCAACGCGCGATAAACACCCGTCACTCCCGACGCCTCCCGCCCCCGGGGCCCCGGGGTGTCAGCCGTCGGCCCGGCCCGCGCCCGGGGCGGACGGGACCAGGACCACCGGCAGGTGCCGGTGCCCGTTGGAGATGAAGGACTCCACCGGCGCCAGGCCGGCCCCCGCCGCCAGCGCCAGGTCCGGGAACCGCTCAAAGAGGGCCGGCAGCGCGATCTGCGCCTCCATCCGGGCCAGCGGAGCGCCCAGGCAGAAGTGCGCACCGTGGCCGAACGCCAGGTGGTCCTTGGTGGGGCGCCGCAGATCGAAGACGTCCGCGTCGGCACCGTGCACCTCGGGGTCCCGCCCGGCGGCGGCGAACGCGGCCAGGATCGGCTCGCCCCGGCCGATCAGCACCCCGCCCGCCCGGATGTCCTCCACGGCGTAGCGCAGCGGCAGGTTGGCGACGGGGGACTGCACCCGCAGGGTCTCCTCGATCACGTCGCTCCACCCCGCCTTCCCGCTCAGGACCAGGTCCAGCTGCTCGGGGTGGGTGAGCAGCAGGTGGATGGCGTTGTCCAGCAGGTTGACCGTGGTCTCGTGCCCGGCGCTGAGCACCAGCAGCAGGGTGTCCAGCAGCTCCTTCTCGGTGAGCGAGCCGCCGTCGCCGTCCGCGTCGCGCGCGGCGATCAGCCCGCTGGTCAGGTCGTCGCCGGGCGTCTCGCGCTTGATCGCGACCAGCTCGGAGAGGAGCACGTACACCCGCTCGCCGTTGGCGTGGGCGTCCTCGGGGGTGATGGTGGTGTCGAAGAAGCCGTCCACGCACCTCCGCAGACCCTCGTGCAGGTGGTCCGGCACCCCGAAGAGCTCGCAGATCACCTGGATCGGCACCGGATAGGCGTAGCCCTCGCGCAGGTCGACGGCCCGGCCGGGCTCGGCGACGGCGGCCAGGCCGTCGAGCAACCCGGTGACGATCCCCTCGACGCGCGGGCGCAGCGCCTCGGTGCGCCGGGCGGTGAAGGCGCCGGCCACCAGGCGGCGCAGCCGTCGGTGGTCCGCGCCGTACGCGGTGAACATGCTCTCGACCGCGACCCAGAGCATCAGCGGCCAGTCGGCGGGTATCTCGCCGGCGGCGAAGGCGGTCCAGTGCTGCCGGGCGTTCTTGGACACGTTCGGGTCGGCCAGCAGCTGCTTGACGAGCCGCTGGCTGCCCACCGACCAGGCGACCACGCCGCCGGGGAGTTCCACCTGGGCCACCGGACCGTCCTGATGGACCCGGCGGGCCTCGCCGTGGATGTCACGGCCGCCCGGGTCGAGCCGGACGGGGCAGCGGTCGCGTTCCACGGAGGGCCTCCTGAGGCGTCGTCAGGCGCTGCGGGGGGGTGCGGCCGGAACCGTGCCCCGGGGCCCCGGGTGCACTCCGGGGCGATCCCGCCACAGCTTGCCAGCGGACGGTGGACCCGACAAGCACGCCTCCCCACCGCCGGAGGCGGTGGGGGACACGCCGGCGGACGCGCCGGCGGGCTCGC
Organism: Kitasatospora sp. NPDC058406; assembly: GCF_042722765.1. Taxonomy (NCBI): domain Bacteria; kingdom Bacillati; phylum Actinomycetota; class Actinomycetes; order Kitasatosporales; family Streptomycetaceae; genus Kitasatospora; species Kitasatospora sp. NPDC058406. The sequence goes on along the minus strand of NZ_JBHXKE010000203.1, from coordinate 661 downwards.
CGGGGGACCCCGGAGGTACGTCCGGCGGTCGAGGCGGTCTCAGGCCCGGCCGAGCACCCGGTCGACGGCGATCTCGATGACCACCCGGTCCGGGTTCACCCGCGGTTCGCGGTAGCGTTCGGTGTAGCGCCGCACCGCCTCGGCGACCTCCGCCGGCTCGTCCCGGACCACGGCCACGCCCTCCAGCGTCGACCAGCGGGCCCGGTCCACCTGGCAGACCGCCACCCGCATGCCCTCCGCCCCGGCCGCCAGCACGTTCTGCACCTTCCGGCTGGTCCGGCTGCTGATCACCCGGGCGATCCCCGCCTCCGGCTCGTACGTCACCCCCACCGGCACCACGTGCGGCGTCCCGTCGGGCCGCCGGGTGGTCAGCGTGGAGATGTGCCGCTCCTGCCAGAAGGCGAGGAAGGCTTCGTCGAGCTCGCGTGGATCATGGGCCATGCCCGCGATCGTACGTCGCCGGACCGGGCGCCCCGCCCACCGGGCGCCCCGCCCACCGGCCGCCCCGCCCACCGGCCGCCCGGCGGGACCGGCCCGTGCGGGTCCGGCCCGCACCGCCGCGGCCGGGCACGCGCGCGGCCCGGTGCGGGGCGCACCGGGCCGCGTCCACGCCGCCGCACGGTCACCCCTGCGGCGGCTCCCCCCAGTATCTTATACAACA
>NZ_JBHXKE010000202.1:0-18502 GCF_042722765.1 Kitasatospora sp. NPDC058406 | reverse complement strand
GAACCCGGAAGCTAAGCCTCACAGCGCCGATGGTACTGCAGGGGGGACCCTGTGGGAGAGTAGGACGCCGCCGAACAATCATTGTGGAGAACCCCCGTCCGGGATACGGACGGGGGTTCTTTGCGTTTCCGGGGCAATTCCGTACCGGTCTCGATCGGGACAGGCGACCCGGGATCTACAGCGCGAGCTTGAAGCCGAGGTGCGAAGCCACGAAGCCGAGCCGCTCGTAGAAGCGGTGCGCGTCGGTGCGGGTGGCGTCCGACGTGAGCTGGACGAGCTCGGCGCCGAGTTCACGGGAGCGGTCGATCGCCCAGTGGATCAGCTCGGTGCCGAGGCCCGAGCCGCGTTCGTCGGCGTGGATGCGGACGGCCTCGACGATGGTGCGGGTCGAGCCCTTCCGGGAGAGGCCGGGGACGACGGTCAACTGGAGGGTGCCGACGGTCCGGCCGGCGCGTTCGGCGACCACGAGGAGCTGGTGCGGGTCGGCGTCGATGCGGGCGAACGCGGCTCGGTACGGGGTGAGGTCGTCGGGGCTCTCGCGGGTGGCGCCCAGGGGGTCGTCGGCGAGCATCGCGACGATCGCGGCCAGGTCGTCGCCGGTCGCGCGGCGGATCGTCAGGTCGGTCGAGAGGTCGGTCGAGAGGGCGTTCATGATCACAGCCTAGGCGGCGCCCTGGAGGGCTCGTCCGCCCGGCCGTCACCCTGACAGGCGCGCCTTCACCCCGCAGGCCCGTGAGTGGCCCGGAGAAGGCCCTCCGGCGCCCTCGCAGGCGCCCCGTGCGACCGCCCCCAGGCCGTCCGGTCCGTACGGCGGCCCTGGTGACCGGCCGTCACCCGCCGGGCGGCACGCTGGTGATGACGGCGAGTGCGGCGCCGTGGGGGTCGGTGAGCCGGCCGAGCCGGCCGACGCCGTGCACGTCCGTGGCGGGTGTCCGGACGGTCGCGCCGAGCCGTTCGGCGCTGGCGAGGCAGGCGTCGACGTCGGGGACCTCGACGTAGGGGAGCCAGTGCGAGGAGGTGCCGGCGGCGGTCTGGCGGGGGTCGAGCTGGACGATGCCGCCGTGGGCGTCGTCGAGGCCGCCGTCCGGCGGGGTGAGGACGGTGTAGAGGGTCTCGCCGATCGGGACGTCCCGCTCCTGCCAGGCGAAGACCGTCCGGTAGAAGGTCTTCGCGGCCTCGGCGTCGACGCTGTGGCACTCCGTCCAGCAGAGGCTGCCGGGCTCGGTGACGGTGTCCAGGCCGTGGACGTCGTGCGGCTGCCAGACGGCGAAGTCGGCGCCGGCGGGGTCCGTGTAGCCGGCCGTCCGGCCGCTGGTGAAGACGTCGAACGGGGGGAAGCGGATGCGGCCGCCGGCGGCCGCGACGAGGTCGGTGGTGCGGTCCGCGTCGAGGGTGCGGAAGTAGATCGTCCAGGTGGGGCGCGTGAGGGAGTCGGTGAACGGGCCGAGGGCGGCGACCGTCCGGCCGGCCAGCCGGAAGAGGCCGTAGTCGGCGGCCGGGCCCGCAGAGGCGAAGGTCCAGCCGAACAGGGCGGTGTAGAAGGCCGCCGAGGCGGACGTGTCCGGGCTGGTCAGGTCGAGCCAGCTGGGGGAACCGGGACGGAAGGCGGTGGTGAGCACGGCGCACTGCTCCTCGGAACGCGGGCCCCCCTCCGTGCCCCCAGCCTGGCACCCCGGTCCGGAGTGTCGCACCCGGGCGGTACGGTGCGTAGCGGAAGTGGGCCCGGACGGTGAAGGGGAGCTCGGTGGCCAGGCAGACGCAGACCGGCACCGGAGAGGCGGCGGTGCCGCGCCAGCTCGCCCAGGTCGAGGGCGTACTGGAGCGGATCACGTACGCCAACGAGGACACCGGTTACACCGTGGCGCGGGTCGACACCGGCCGCGGGGCGAACGATCTGCTGACGGTGGTGGGTGCGCTGCTGGGCGCCCAGCCGGGTGAGTCGCTGCGGCTGCACGGACGCTGGGGGTCGCACCCGCAGTACGGGCGGCAGTTCGTGGTGGAGAACTACACGACGGTGCTGCCCGCCACGGTGCAGGGGATCCAGCGGTACCTGGGTTCGGGGCTGATCAAGGGGATCGGGCCGCGGTTCGCCGAGCGGATCGTGGAGCGGTTCGGGGTGGACACCCTGGACGTGATCGAGCACGAGCCGGGCCGCCTGATCGAGGTGCCGGGGCTCGGGCCGAAGCGGACGAAGAAGATCGCGGCCGCCTGGGAGGAGCAGAAGTCCATCAAGGAGGTGATGGTCTTCCTGCAAGGGGTCGGCGTCTCGACCTCGCTGGCCGTGCGGATCTACAAGCAGTACGGGGACGGCTCGATCGGGGTGGTGAAGAACGAGCCGTACCGGCTGGCGTCGGACGTCTGGGGCATCGGCTTCCTCACCGCGGACCGGATCGCCCAGGCGGTGGGGATCCCGCACGACAGCCCGGAGCGGGTGAAGGCGGGGCTGCAGTACGCCCTGTCGCAGAGCAGCGACCAGGGACACTGCTACCTGCCGGAGGAACGGCTGATCGCGGACGGGGTGAAGCTGCTCCAGGTCGACGTCGGGCTGGTGATCGACTGCCTGGCGGAGCTGGTGGCCGCCGAGGGGGTGGTGCGCGAGCAGGTGCCGGGCGAGGGGGGCGAGCCGATCACGGCGGTCTACCTGGTGCCGTTCCACCGGGCGGAGATCTCGCTGGCCAACCAGTTGCTGCGGCTGCTGCGGTCGGACACGGACCGGATGCCGTGGTTCGGTTCGGTGGACTGGCCGGCGGCGCTCGGCTGGCTGGCACAGCGGACGGGGGTCGAACTGGCGCCCGAGCAGGAGCAGTCGGTGCGGCTGGCGCTGACCGAGAAGGTCGCGGTGCTGACGGGCGGTCCGGGCTGCGGCAAGTCGTTCACGGTGAAGTCGATCGTGACGCTGGCGCTGGCGAAGCGGGCCAAGGTGGTCCTGGCGGCGCCGACGGGCCGGGCGGCGAAGCGGCTGGCGGAGCTGACCGGGGTGGAGGCGTCGACGGTGCACCGGCTGCTGGAGCTGAGGCCGGGCGGGGACGCCGCGTACGACCGGGACCGCCCGCTGGACGCCGACCTGGTGGTGGTGGACGAGGCGTCGATGCTGGACCTGATCCTGGCGAACAAGCTGGTCAAGGCGGTGGCGCCGGGGGCGCACCTGCTCTTCGTGGGGGACGTCGACCAGCTGCCCTCGGTGGGGGCCGGCGAGGTGCTGCGGGACCTGCTGGCGGAGGGCGGCCCGATCCCGTCGGTGCGGCTGACCAGGATCTTCCGGCAGGCGCAGCAGTCGGGGGTGGTGACCAACGCGCACCGGATCAACGAGGGCCTGCCGCCGCTGACCGAGGGCCTGCCCGACTTCTTCCTGTTCGCGGAGGACGACGCCGAGCTGGCGGCGGGTCTGACGGTGGACGTGGTGGCGCGGCGGATCCCGCAGCGGTTCGGTTACGACGCCCGGCGGGACGTCCAGGTGCTGGCGCCGATGCACCGGGGTCCGGCGGGGGCGGGGAACCTCAACACGCTGCTCCAGGCGGCGGTGACGCCGGCCCGGGAGGGGCTGGCGGAGCGGCGGTTCGGCGGTCGGACGTTCCGGGTGGGGGACAAGGTCACGCAGATCCGCAACAACTACGACAAGGGGCGGAACGGGGTCTTCAACGGCACAGTGGGAGTGGTGACCTCGCTCAGCGTGGACGACCAGCGGTTGACGGTCCTCACCGACGAGGACGAGGAGGTGCCGTACGACTTCGACGAGTTGGACGAGCTCGCGCACGCGTACGCGGTGACGATCCACCGGTCGCAGGGGAGCGAGTACCCGGTGGTGGTGATTCCGGTCACCACGTCCGCCTGGACGATGCTCCAGCGGAATCTGCTCTACACCGCCGTGACCAGGGCACGGAAACTCGTTGTGCTGGTCGGGTCACGGAAGGCGATCGGACAGGCCGTCCGCAGTGTCAGTGCAGGTAGGAGGCATGCGGCGCTGGACCACAGGCTCGCGGCTGGATGATTCTCCAAGGGATGGTTGCCTCTATTGTTCTCTTGACGTGAAGAGATTTACGGCAGAGCCTGGGGTGGTGCCGATCTTGTCCGGTTCGTACCGGCGGCGGCGGCAGGTTTTGTAGGGGCGGGCCCTTTCGGGCCACCCCGGGTGCGCGGCTGTCCTCCGGATGGGGGATGGTAGAGGCAGTCAGGGCACCTTGGAAGAGGATTCATTTCGTCGGTGAGGAAGACGTGAGCGACAACTCGGTAGTACTGCGGTACCAGGACGGCGAGTACGAGTACCCCGTCGTCGAGAGCACTGCGGGCAACGCCGGCTTCGACATCTCGAAGCTGCTCCCGCAGACCGGCCTGGTCACCCTGGACAACGGTTTCGGCAACACCGCCGCCTACAAGTCCGCGATCACCTTCGTGGACGGCGACAACGGTATCCTGCGGTACCGCGGTTACCCGATCGAGCAGCTCGCCGCCAAGGGCGACTTCATCGAGACCGCCTACCTGCTGATCAACGGCGAGCTGCCGAACGCCGACCAGCTGGCGGAGTTCAACCGCGAGATCACCCAGCACACCCTGCTGCACGAGGACGTCAAGCGCTTCTTCCAGGGCTTCCCGCGGGACGCCCACCCGATGGCGATGCTGTCCTCGGTGGTGGGCGCGCTGTCCACCTTCTACCAGGACAGCCACAACCCGTTCGACGCGGCCCAGCGCCACCTGTCGACGGTCCGCCTGCTGGCGAAGCTGCCGACCATCGCGGCCTACGCGTACAAGAAGTCGGTCGGCCAGCCGTTCGTCTACCCGCGCAACGACCTGAGCTACGTCGAGAACTTCCTGCGGATGATGTTCGCCGTCCCCGCCGAGGACTACGAGCTCAACCCGGTCATCGTCAACGCGCTGGACAAGCTGCTGATCCTGCACGCGGACCACGAGCAGAACTGCTCGACCTCCACCGTCCGCCTGGTGGGCTCCAGCCACGCGAACCAGTTCGCGTCCATCTCGGCCGGCATCTCGGCGCTCTGGGGCCCGCTGCACGGTGGCGCCAACCAGGCCGTGCTGGAGATGCTGGAGAGCATCCAGCAGGACGGCGGCGACGTCGACGCCTTCATCACGAAGGTCAAGAACCGCGAGGCCGGCGTCAAGCTGATGGGCTTCGGCCACCGGGTGTACAAGGCCTTCGACCCGCGCGCCGCGCAGGTCAAGCTGCTCGCCCACGAGGTGCTCGGCCAGCTCGGCAAGTCCGACGAGCTGCTCGACATCGCGCTCAAGCTGGAGGAGCACGCGCTCAAGGACGACTTCTTCGTCTCGCGCAAGCTCTACCCGAACGTGGACTTCTACACCGGTCTGATCTACCGCGCGATGGGCTTCCCGACCAGCATGTTCACCGTGCTGTTCGCGCTGGGCCGGCTGCCGGGCTGGATCGCCCACTGGCACGAGATGATCAACGACCCGACCAGCCGGATCGGCCGTCCGCGCCAGATCTACACCGGCGTGGAGATCCGCGACTACGTCGAGCTCGACGCCCGCTGACGCACGTCCCGACGCCGATGCGCACGCCCTGACACCGGTGACACGAGGGCCCGGCCGCTTTCCGCGGCCGGGCCCTCGTGCGTGCCCCCGCGGCGCGCCGGAGCGGGCGCGGGGGCGTCGAACGTACAGCGCACGACTCCGGGGCGGTCGTCGTCAGGGACGGCCGCTCAAAGCGTCCCTGGCCCCGTCACACCCCGGCGTCGTGCGCGAAGGCCGCCGAAGTCGGCGACCGACCCGGGGCCCGCCGGAGCCCCGTCGGCGGCAGCGGTGGCCGCGCGGTGACGTGATGCCGTTCGCCACGTCTCCGCCCACCGGAAAAACTGCCGCACTACCAACCTAAGACGTATCAGGGTGTGAGAAGTTACGCCCGGGGGGTGTGAGCTGCCTCTCGCCACGCTCCGTGTGCGCGCGGTGCCCGGCCCATACCACACGTTTCGGCGGAGGTGACGTCACCCTCCCCGCAGTCACGGCAACCTAGCGTGATAGGAATCGTGGCATTCCGGTACGGACCGCCCCGCACCTCGCAGCGTGGCGGCGGAGCTGGGGAGGGAGTGCGCAGATGACCAGGAACGTCGTTGTCACCGGCGGTGGCACGGGAATCGGGTACGAGGTGGCGCGGCGGTTCGCCGAGGCCGGCGAACGGGTCGTGATCGTCGGTCGCCGGCGTGCGGTGCTGGAGCAGGCCGCCGCCGCCCTCGGGCCGAACGTCACCCCGCTGGTCTGCGACCTCGCCGACCCGGACGCCGTCGAGGCCGCGCTCGCCGAACTGCCGGAGCGCGTCGACGTGCTGGTGAACAACGCCGGCAGCCGGGAGACCGTGATCGGGGCCGGTCCGCACGCCCTGCTGGCCCGCTGGCGCGGCGACTTCGAGCGCAACGTGCTGACCGTGGTGCTGCTCACCGAGTCGATCCGGGACCGGCTCACGCCGGGTTCCGGCCGGGTGGTCACCATCAGTTCGATCGCGGCCCTGCGCGGCGCCGGCTCGTACGGGGCGGCCAAGGCCTCGCTGCACGCCTGGAACAACTTCCTGGCCGCCCAGATCGGCACCTCGGGCATCACCGCCAACATCGTCGCCCCGGGGACGGTCGCGGGCACCGAGTTCTTCGGCCCGCGGCTGGACGACGCGGAGGTCTCGCGGCGGGCGGCCCGGACGCTGCTCGGGCGGATCGGGGAGACCGGCGAGGTCGCGGCGGCGGTCCACTTCCTGGCCTCGGAGGAGGCCGGGTTCATCACCGGAGAGATCCTGCACTGCAACGGCGGCGAGTTGCTCGGCCGCTGAGCGCGGGCGCGCCGCCGGGCGCGGGTGAGCTGCTCGGCCGTTCGCGGCCGGGAGCCCGCACCGCCTCGTGGTGCGGGCCCCCGGCGTCGGCGGGTCGGCCGGTGCTCAGGCCGCCTCGAAGCGGCGCAGCCGGAGGCTGTTGGTGACCACGAAGACCGAGGAGAAGGCCATCGTGGCGCCGGCGATCATCGGGTTGAGCAGGCCGGCGGCGGCCAGCGGGATCGCGGCCACGTTGTAGCCGAAGGCCCAGAACAGGTTGCCCTTGATGGTGGCCAGGGTCCGGCGGGAGAGCCGGATCGCGTCGGCGGCCGAGCGCAGGTCGCCGCGGACCAGGGTGAGGTCGCTCGCCTCGATGGCGGCGTCGGTGCCGGTGCCCATGGCGAGGCCGAGGTCGGCCTGGGCGAGTGCGGCGGCGTCGTTGACCCCGTCGCCGACCATGGCGACGACCCGTCCCTCGGCCTGGAGGCCCCGTACGGTGGCCACCTTGTCCTCGGGCAGGACCTCGGCGATCACGTCCTCGGCGGCGATGCCGACCTCGGCGGCGACGGCCTCCGCGACGGCCCGGTTGTCCCCGGTGAGCAGGACGGGCCGCAGACCGAGCGCCCGCAGGTGTGCGACGGCCTCGGCGCTGGTCGGCCGCACCGCGTCGGCGACCTCCAGGACGGCCCGGGCCGCGCCGTCCCAGCCGACCGCGACGGTGGTCCGGCCGGCCGCCTCGGCGGCGCGCTTGGCCTCGGCGAGCGCCGCGGGCAGGGGGAGGGCGTGCTCGACCAGCAGCGCCTCCCGGCCGGCCACCACCGTGTGGCCCTCGACGACGCCCTGCACGCCGAGTCCGGGCAGGGACCGGAAGTCCTCGACGGCGGGCAGCGGGCCCACCTTCTCGGCGGCGGCCGCGGCGACGGCCGCCGCGACGGGGTGCTCGGAGGCGTGCTCCAGCGCGCCGGCCATCCGCAGGACCTCGGTCTCGGTGACGCCCTCCGCGGTGCGGACGGCGAGCAGGGTCATGCTGCCGGTGGTGACGGTGCCGGTCTTGTCGAGGACGACGGTGTCCACCTTGCGGGTGGTCTCCAGCACCTCCGGGCCCTTGATCAGGATGCCGAGCTGGGCGCCGCGTCCGGTGCCGACCATCAGCGCGGTCGGGGTGGCCAGGCCGAGGGCGCACGGGCAGGCGATGATCAGCACGGCGACCGCGGCGGTGAACGCCTCGGTCGGGCTGTCGGCGGCCAGGAGCCGGCCGACCAGGGTGCCCAGCGCGATCAGGATGACCACGGGGACGAAGACGGCGGAGATCCGGTCGGCGAGGCGCTGGGCGGCGGCCTTGCCGTTCTGCGCGTCCTCGACCAGCCGGGCCATCCGGGAGAGCCGGGTGTCGGCGCCGACCCGGGTGGTCTCGACCACCAGCCGGCCGCCCGCGTTGACGGTGGCGCCGGTGACGGCGTCGCCGACCGCGACCTCGACCGGAACCGACTCGCCGGTCAGCATCGAGGCGTCCACGGCGGAGGCGCCCTCGACCACCACCCCGTCGGTGGCGATCTTCTCGCCGGGGCGGACCACGAACCGCATGCCGACGGCGAGCTGCGTCACCGGCAGGCGGACCTCGCGGCCCGACTGGAGGACGGTCACGTCCTTGGCGCCGAGGTCCAGCAGCGCGTGCAGGGCGGCTCCGGCGCGGCGCTTGGAGCGGGCCTCCAGGTAGCGGCCGAACAGGATCAGCACGGTGACGGCGGCGGCCGTCTCCAGGTAGAGCATGGAGGAGGCGTCGGCGTCGCCGACCGAGAACGAGAACTCGTGCCGCATCCCGGCCATGCCCGCGTCGCCCCAGAACAGGGCCCAGAACGACCAGCCGAAGGCGGCCAGGGTGCCGAGCGAGACCAGGGTGTCCATGCTCGCCGCGCCGTGCTTGAGGTTCGTCCAGGCGGCGCGGTGGAACGGCAGTCCGCCGTACACCACCACCGGGCCGGTGAGGGCGAACGCCAGCCACTGCCAGTTGGTGAACTGGAGCGACGGGATCATCGACAGCATGGCCACCGGCACGGTGAGCACGGCGCTGATCAGCAGCCGGTCGAGCAGTGGATCGGCCGGGGGCGGTGCGCCCGCCGCGGACGCCCCGGTCCCGGTGGTCGGGGTGGCGGGGGCGGCCACCGGCGGCGGGGGGAGCTCGGCGGTGTAGCCCGTGTTCTCGACGGTGGCGATGAGGTCGGCCACGGTCACTCCGGGCGCGTAGTCGACCCGCGCCTTCTCGGTGGCGTAGTTGACGGTGGCCTCGACGCCGTCCATCCGGTTGAGCTTCTTCTCGATCCGGGCCGCGCAGGCGGCGCAGGTCATGCCGCCGATCGACAGTTCGACGCGCTCCCGGACGTCTGCCGGGCCGTCCTGACCGGCTATGGCGGTGGCCGCGTCCGGGGATGCGGAGCCCGAGGTGGAGGTGCTCATGTGCTGATCAGCTCCTTGGGGAGGGGCGCGGCGGGGGAGCGGGGTCGCCCGGCCCCGCCGCGCGGCGGGGGCTCAGACGGACCGGCCGACCAGTTCGTAACCGGCCTCGTCGACGGCGGCGCGTACCAGCTCGTCGTCCAGCGGGGAGGCCGCGGAGACGGTGACCGTGCCGGCCTTGGCGTCGGCGGACACGTCGGTCACGCCGGCCAGGGTCGAGAGCTCCTTGCTGACCGAGTTCTCACAGTGGCCGCAGCTCATGCCGGTCACGGAGTAGGTGATGGTGCTGGACATTCGGGGCCTCCGAAAGGTTCGCTACGGCCGCGAGCGTACGCCCGGGTCCTGCTTCTGATGACACCATACCCACAGGGGGTATTCCGTAGGGATACGGATAATGTGGTGTGGATCGCATTCGGGATCTTCCCGGAGTGCGGTCCGAGAGCAGAGCGTAGGCGTCCGGGCACGCTGTGCCCGAATCCGCGCCGTGACGTGGGCGGATTCGAGCGCCGTGGGCCCGGGTGTTCGAACCGTGGCGTCGTCGGGGCGCCGCCGGCGTGCGCGGCCGGCCCGTCGGGTCAGCCCCTGGTCGGGGCGGCCGGGTACTGGGCGGGGATCGGGCTGGGTCGCTCGCTGCGGACCAGCAGCCGCAGCCAGAGCAGCCCGCCGAGCGAGACCGCGACCAGGCCGGCGGTGTCGTAGAGGGTGTAGAGGTGGGCCTGCTCGCCGGTCGGGGCGGGGATGTAGCCGAGGTCGAACAGGGCGCGCTGCCAGTTGGCCGCGGTGGTCTTCGCGACCAGCCAGACCGCGATGCCGCTCATCGAGTCCCAGAGCGCGTGCAGCAGTGCGACGCCCAGGTAGGTGAGCGCGACGGGGGTGGTGAAGCGGAAGCGCCCGGCGCGCCGCTCGCGGAAGAGCACCCCGCCGAGGATCGCGGTCCAGAGGATGTGGCCGACGGGCGCCAGGACGCCGCGCAGGACCTCCGTCTCCACCAGGTTCCTGAGGGAGAGTCCCTGGATGCTGAGCACCGCGTTGAACGCGTAGCCGGCGCTCTCGAAGGCGGCGAAGCCGGCGCCGACGGTGGCGCCCAGGACCAGGCCGTAGCGCAGGCCGCTGACCCGCAGCCGTCGGCTGACCATGATCAGGGCGCCGAGTTTGACCGCCTCCTCGATCAGGCCGACGCCGACGTACATCCAGACCGACGGGGAGAGCAGGTACGTCTCCAGGACGGAGGCGCCGAGCACGCCGATGACGCCGCCGATCCCGAAGCAGGCGAAGATCCGGTCGGCGCCGAGGTCGGCGGCGTACCGCTCGTACGCCCAGACCGTCACGGTGGCGGGGACGAGGAAGCTGCCGAGCAGGACGACGGTCGGCACCAGGTTGCTGTTGCCCGTGAGGAAGGTGACGGCGACGGTGGCGATCCAGAGCAGCGCTCCGACCAGGAAGATCCTGGGCCACTGGGCGGGGCGGGCCGCCGAGCGGGCGGGGGGTGCGGAGGTGCGGGGGGTGTGGCGGTATCCGGACACCGGTGGAGGCCTCCCTTGCGTGAGCCGCTTTCGTCGCACTGTATGACAAATCGGACTCTTTGGTACGTTTTGGACGAGTGGGATGAGTGCGGTCGGGCTAGCCGGGGCCCGCCGGGCCGGGGTGCGCAGGTGGGGTTGTTGATCGTCCGTTATGTTCGATATGTGTCTCCGTACCGCCGAGCCCAGTCGCCCTCCGTCCCGACGGGCAGCGGGCTGTCCTGGGCCCGACGACGCGGCGTCCTGCTGGCGGTCGACCTCCAGGACATCCCGTTCTGGCGCCGCGCCTCGCCCGCGCTGATCGCGATCCTGCTGGTCGGGCTCACCGACCTGATCTCCGGCCGGGACCGCTACCTCGCCCCGCTGATGACGGTCGTGCCCAGCATCGCCGCCCTCACCCTGCGCCCGCTCGAACTGCTCGCCGTCTGCCTCCTCGGTCTGCTCGCCGTCTTCGGCCTCAGCCACTACGACGAGGTCGACACCCTCAACGACGCCCGCTTCCTCTGGGGCGCGATGATCAGCTACCTGCTCCTCACCCTCTTCTCCGCCCTGGTCGCCAAGATCCGCATGAACCGGGCGGCGGCGTTCGCGGCCGTCAGCTCCGTCGCCGAAGCCGCCCAGCGGGCGCTGCTCCGGCTGCCCGGCCCGGTCGTCGGACCGCTGCACCTCGCCGTCCGGTACGTCTCCGCCGCCGACGCCTCGGGGATCGGCGGTGATCTGTACTCGGTGCTGGAGACCCCGCACGGGACCCGGGTCGCCGTCGGCGACGTCCGGGGCAAGGGACTCGGGGCGGTGCAGACCGCCGCCGTCGTGCTCGGTGCCTTCCGCGAGGCCGCGTACGACGAGACCGGGCTGCGCGGCGTGGCGGCCCGGGTCGAGGCGAGCGTCGACCGGCACGTGCCGGACGGTGAGTTCACCACCGCGCTGTTCGCCGAGTTCCGCACGCCCGGGGTGGTGGAACTGCTCCAGTACGGTCACGTCCCGCCGATCCGGGTGGACGCGGACGGCGGGGCGCACGTCCTGGACGCGCCCGACCCGTGGGTGCCGCTCGGCCTCGGCCGGCTCGCCACCGGTGAGCCCGCCAGCTGGGGGCAGCCGTTCGGCACCGAGGACGTGCTGGTGCTCTGCAGCGACGGCGTGATCGAGGCCAGGCATCGCCGCAACGGCGAGTTCTACCCGCTGGCGGAGCGGGTCGGCCCGCTGGTCCGGGGCGCGGCCCGCTCCTCGGCGGAGCTGGAGGCGGCGGTCGGCCGGGTCTACGCCGACCTGCTGGAGCACACCGGCGGGGAGCTGCGGGACGACGCGCTGCTGCTCCTGATCACCCGGACGGACGGCGGGTAGGCCGGTCCTGCCGTCCGCCGTCCTGCCGCCCGCCGTTCGTCGCCGGCCGTCCTAGCCGGCGCGCGAGGCAGCCTCGGCCAGTGCCCGGAAGACCAGCGCGGTGGAGGTGGCGCCCGGGTCCTGGTGGCCGACGCTGCGCGGGCCCAGGTAGGAGGCGCGACCCTTGCGGGCCTGGAGCGGCACGGTGCCCAGGGCTCCCCGCTCCGCCCCCTCGGCCGCCGCCGCGGCGGCCTCCGGCAGACCGGCGCCGCCGGCCACCGCGTCCCGGTAGGCGGCCAGCGCGGGCGTCCAGGCGTCGACGATGGTCTTGTCACCGGGCTCGGCCTTGCCGAGGTCCCGCACCGCGCGCAGGCCGGCGGCCAGGGCCTCGCCGAGCGCCGCCGCGTCGACCGGGCCTCCGCCGGGCCCGGGCAGCGCGGCCCCGACCGCCCGGAACGCCTTGCCGTACAGCGGGCCGGAGGCGCCGCCGACCTTGGAGATCAGCGTGGTGCCGGTCCTGGTCAGCACCGCGCCGGGCCCGGTCGGCTCCAGGCCGTCCAGGGCGGGCAGCACGGCGGCGAAGCCACGCTGCAGATTGCTGCCGTGGTCGCCGTCACCGATCGCGGAGTCAAGCTCGGTGAGCCGCCCCTGCTCCTCCTCGACCGAGGCCGCGATCGCGCGGATCCACGCCTCGGCGAGCGGGGTGTCGAATTCCATGCCGGTCATTCCTCCTCTTCCTTCCCCCGTGCCGCGGGTCAGGCGCGCTTCAGGGCCGGGGTGTCCACCGGGGCGTCCCACAGGTCCAGCAGTTCCTCGTCGGCCTTGGTCAGGGTGACCGAGAATCCCGCCATGTCCAGGCTGGTCACGTAGTTGCCGACCAGGCTGCGCGCCACCGTGATGCCGTGCTCGGCCAGCCTGGCGACCACCTCGCCGAAGACGATGTACAGCTCCAGCAGCGGCGTCCCGCCCAGGCCGTTGACCAGGGCGATCACCTCGTCCCCGGCGGTCAGGTGGCGGTCGGCGAGGATCGTCTCCACCACCTCGCCGGCCAGCTCGCGGGCCGGGCGGAGCTTCTCCCGGCGGCGGCCCGGCTCGCCGTGGATGCCCACGCCGACCTCGATCTCGTCCTCCGGCAGGTCGAAACCGGGCTTGCCCGCCGCCGGGACGGTCGCCGCGGTCAGCGCGATCGCGAACGAGCGGGAGGCCGCGTTCACCCGGCCGCCCAGGGAGGCCACCTCGTCCAGCGTGGCACCGCGCTCGGCCAGCGCGCCGGCGATCTTCTCGACCAGCACCGTCGCGCCGGTGCCGCGGCGGCCGGCCGTCCAGGTCGAGTCCTCGACCGCGACGTCGTCGTCGACCAGCACGGTGCGGACCTCCAGGCCCTCCTCGGCGGCCAGCTCGGCGGCGAGCTCGAAGTTCATCACGTCGCCGGTGTAGTTCTTCACCACGAGGACCACGCCCGCGCCGGAGTCCACCGCCCGGGCGGCGGCCAGCACCTGGTCGGGGACGGGCGAGGTGAAGATCTCGCCCGGGCAGGCCGCGTCCAGCATGCCGGGGCCGACGAAACCGCCGTGCAGGGGTTCGTGGCCGGAGCCGCCGCCGGAGACCAGGGCGACCTTGGACGTGCCCGGCCGCGCGGCGCGGGTGATCACCCGGTTGGCCACGTCCACCGTCAGCTCCGGGTGCGCGGCCGCGAATCCGGCCAGCGCGTCCTCCAGGACGGTCTCCGCGGCGTTGATGAGCTTCTTCACGGCGTTGCGCTCCCCTCGGTAGACGGTGCTGACCCGACGCTACGCCAGGCGGGTGGTGCGGGCACGGATTCCGACACGCGGGGGAACGGCCGGTCCGGCTCACCCGGGTGGAGCAGCGCCGTAGGGTCGGGCCATGAGCGACTACGTGGGCATCGTCCTGGTCTCGCACAGCGCGCGGCTGGCCGCCGGGCTGAAGGAACTGCTGGGGGAACTCGCCTCGGACGCGGTGCGGGTGGTGGTGGCGGCCGGCACCGAGACGGGCGGGCTCGGCACCAGCTACGACCTGATCGCCCGGGCCGTCGCCGAGGCGGACGCCGGGGCCGGCGTGGTGGTGCTGCCCGACCTCGGGAGCTCGGTGCTGACCGCCGTGACCGTGCTGGAGGACGACCCGCGACCCGGCGTCGTCCTGGTCGACGCGCCGTTCGTGGAGGGCGCGGTCTCCGCCGCGGTGACCGCCTCGACCGGCGCCGCGCTGTCCGAGGTCGTCGCGGCGGCCGAGGAGGCCCGCGGCTTCCGCAAGCTCTGACGCCCGCCCCGGGCCCGGTCACCCGGCCCGCCCCGGGCTACTTCGCGTCGGCGTAGCACTCGACCACCGCGGTGGTGAGCGGGAACCGCACCGGTGTCTCCCCGAAGACCAGCCGCCGTGCCTCCTCCGCGGCCTCGCCGACGGCGGCGGCCACCTCGTCGGCCAGGTTGGCCGGGGTGTGCACCACCACCTCGTCGTGTTGGAAGAAGACCAGGTGCGGCCGGTCGCCCGGACCGGCGACCGGCAGGGCGTGGAGACGGCGGCGCAGCGCGGCCAGCAGGGCGAGGGCCCAGTCGGCGGCGCTGGCCTGGATGACGAAGTTGCGGGTGAACCGGCCCCGGGCGCGGGCCGAGCGCCCGCCGGCGTCGCCCGCCGTCTCCGGCGCCTCGGTCAGGTCGAGGAAGTCCGCCGAGGGCGGCGGGCAGGGCCGGCCCAGCCGGGAGGCGACCACGCCGCCGTCCTCGCCGGTGCGGGCGGCCGCCTCGACGTAGCCCATCGCGGCCGGGTAGCGGTGGTGCAGCGTGGTGAGCAGCGGCCCGATGTCGCCGCTGGTCTGGCCGTACATGGCGCCGAGCAGGCCCAGCTTGGCCTTCTCGCGGTCGCCCTGGAAGGCGTTGGCGGCGAGCGCCTCGTACAGGTCGCCGCCGGCCGCGGTGCGGGCCAGCCCGGCGTCCTGGGAGAGGGCGGCCAGGACGCGCGGCTCCAGCTGTGCGGCGTCGGCGACGACCAGCAGCCAGCCCGGGTCGGCGACCACGGCGCGGCGCAGGATGCGCGGGATCTGCAGCGCGCCGCCGCCCCGGCTCGCCCAGCGGCCGGAGACCACGCCGCCGACCACGTACTCGGGGCGGAACCGGCCGCCGCGCGCCCAGGCGTCCTGCCAGGCCCAGCCGTGCGCGGCGTGGATCCGGGAGAGCTCCTTGTAGCGGACCAGCAGGCTCGCTGCGGGGTGGTCCACGGCCTTCAGCTCCCAGGACCGGGTGGAGCCGAGCTGGATGCCGGCGTCGGCGAAGGCACGCAGCACCTGGCTGTGCGAGTCGGGGTTGAACGGGCGGCCGCCGAGCGCCTGCTGCAGTTCGGCGGCCAGCTCGGCGAGGAGCCTCGGCCGGCTGCCGGGCACGGCGGGGCGGGGGCCGAGCAGTTCGGTGAGCAGCCGGTCGTGGACGTCGGCGCGCCAGGGCAGACCGTCGTGCGCCATCTCGGCGGCGACCAGGGCGCCGGCCGACTCCGCGGCGATCAGCAGGCGGAACCGGGCCCGTGCGACCGGATCGGCGATCGCGGCGAGCCGGCGCTGCTGCTCGGCGTGCACGGCGACCACGGCGGCCAGCGGGTCGGCGCCGGGCGGCAGTTGCAGCCGGTCCGGGGCGAACAGGGTGTCCTGGCCGTCGCCGGCCTCGGCGGAGCCGGGCTCGGGCAGGTCGGCGGGGACGGGCCGGCCGAGGAGCCGGGCCCAGGCGGCGCCGAGCGAGCGCGGCGCGCCGAACCGGCCCTCGTGGGCCAGCAGCAGGGCCTCGACCAGCCGCAGGTCGTGACAGCGGGCGAGCCGGTCGGGCAGCTGTGGGAGCAGCGGCGCGTAGCCGGAGTCGGTGGCGGCCCAGACCCAGCGCGGGTGGTCGGCGGCCTCCCGTGCGGCGACGGCGGCGGCGAGGTCGGGCGCGGGGACGGGCGGGCCGAGCGGGGTACCCGCGTCGTCGAGCGGCTGGAGCCGGCCGCCGCGGCCGTGCGGGTCGGGGACGAGGGCGATCCGGGGTGTCACGGGGGGCTCCTTTCGTCGGGACGGGTGCCGTCCGAGGGGCGTACGGCGGGCGGAACTCGACGGTAGCGGGTGGGTGTGACAACCGGAGCGAGGCGGTCCGGGGCCGGTTCCCGGGCGTGGCCCCCGGGTGGTCCGCGGCCGGCCGCAGGAGCGTCCGGGGCGCCCCGGAGAAGGAGGGGAACGACGGGTCCGGGAGGTGCTTGCGCGGGGTGGCCCCGGGGGTCCGGGCGCACGGCGGGAGCGGTGCGCCCGGCGGGCGGGCGGGGACGTAGGCAGGGCCGATGACACCGCGTAGGGTCGGCGGAATGACCGAGAACCCGTTCTTCAGGCCGAGCACGCTGGCCTACGAACTGCCGCCGTTCGCCGAGATCCGGCCGGACCACTACCTGCCCGCCTTCGAGCGCGGGATGGCCGAACAGCTCGCCGAGATCGCCGCGATCACCGCAGACCCGGAGTCGCCGACCTTCGACAACACCCTGATCGCGCTGGAGCGCTCGGGGGCGCTGCTGCGCCGGGTCCGCGGGGTCTTCGACAACCACTCCTCCGCCGACACCACCCCCGAGGTGGACCGGATCGACGCCGAGATCAGCCCGCGGCTGGCCGCGCACCGGGACGCCGTCCACCTGGACGCCGCGCTGTTCGCCCGGATCGAGGAACTGCACGGGCGCCGCCACGCGCTCGGACTGGACGAGGAGTCGCTGCGCCTGCTGGAGCGCCGGCACACCGCCTTCGTCCGGGCCGGCGCCCGGCTCGGCGCCGAGCAGCAGGACCGGCTCCGCGAGCTCAACGCCGAACTGGCCGTCGGCGCCTCGGCGTTCCGCCAGAACGTGTCGGCGGACTCCAAGGCCCGGGCGCTGGTGCTGGACTCCGCCGACCAGCTGGCCGGCCTCTCGCCGGACGCGGTCGCCGCGGCGGCGGAGAACGGCCGCGCGCTCGGCCTGGACGGCTCGTACGTGCTCAGCCTGAAGAACTTCTCCAACCAGACCGAACTCTCCTCCCTCACCGACCGCTCGGTGCGCGAGCGCCTGCTCGCCGCCTCGCTCGGCCGCGCGGTGGACACCAACGGCCCGCTCGCGATCCGGATGGCCGCGCTGCGCGCCGAACGCGCCCGCCTGCTGGGCTTCGACACCCACGCCGCGTACGTGGTGGCGGACGAGACGGCCGGTTCGGTCGGTGCGGTGGACGCGCTGCTGGCCCGGCTGGTGCCGCCGGCGGTCGCCAACGCCCGCCGGGAGGCGGCCGAGCTGGGCAAGCTGGCCGCCGCCGACGGCATCGAGGAGATCGCCGCGCACGACTGGGCCTACTACGCGGAGCAGGTGCGGCAGGCCTCGTACCAGGTGGACGCGGGGGCGCTGCGCCCGTACTTCGAGCTGGAGCGGGTGCTCCGGGACGGCGTCTTCTTCGCCGCGAACCTGGCCTACGGGGTGACCTTCACCGAGCGGCCGGACCTCGTCGCGTACCACCCGGACGTCCGGGTCTTCGAGGTGTTCGAGGAGGACGGGGCCCCGCTGGGCCTCTTCCTCGGCGACTTCCACGCCCGGGAGTCCAAGCGCGGCGGCGCCTGGATGGACGAACTGGTCACCCAGTCGCACCTGCTGGGCCGGCGGCCGGTGGTGTACAACAACCTGAACGTGGCCAAGCCCGCGCCCGGGGAGCCGGTGCTGCTCTCCTGGGACGAGGTCCGCACGCTGTTCCACGAGTTCGGGCACGCCCTGCACGGGCTCTTCTCGGACGTGCGGTACCCGTACTTCGCGGGGACGGCCGTGCCGCGGGACTTCGTGGAGTTCCCCTCGCAGGTGAACGAGATGTGGATGGTCCGGCCGGAGGTGCTGGCCAACTACGCGAAGCACCACGAGACGGGCGAGCCGCTGCCGGCCGAGCTGGTCGAGCGGATCGGGGCGGCCGAGTCCTTCGGACAGGGGTTCCGGACCGTCGAGTACCTGGCGGCGGCGCTGCTGGACTGGGCCTGGCACACCCTGCCGGAGGGCCAGGAGGTGGCCGACGCGGAGGAGTTCGAGGCGGCGGCGCTGGCCGAGGCCGGGCTGGCGGTGGCCGCGGTGCCGCCCCGCTACCGGACCAACTACTTCGCGCACATCTTCGCCGGCGGCTACAGCGCGGGCTACTACGCGTACATCTGGTCGGAGGTGCTGGACGCCGACACCGTGGAGTGGTTCGAGGGGAACGGCCGGAGCGTGCGGGAGAGCGGCGAGGTGTTCCGCCGGGAGCTGCTCGCGCGCGGGGACGGCCGGGACGCGCTGGCCTCGTTCCGCGCGGTGGTCGGGCGCGACCCGGAGACCGGCCCGCTGCTGGCGCGGCGCGGGCTGGCCTAGGTGTTCTGACCCATGAGGTTGGGAACGCGGCTGGCGGGTGGCTTGCCTGCGAGTGCGGTGTGTCCGCGGTGGTGATTGTAGGTGTGGAGCC
>NZ_JBHXKE010000201.1:0-18774 GCF_042722765.1 Kitasatospora sp. NPDC058406 | reverse complement strand
CCGGGCCCGCCGCCGCTTCCCGTGCCGCCGCCGCTGCCGTGGCCGCCGGGGGCACCGGCCCGGCCCGCCGGACGCCCCCGGCTCAGCTGCCTCCGCACCCGGTGCAGGACCTCGGCGGTCTGTTCCTCCCCGGGGCGCTCGGCCCTGATGTCGCCGAGCTCCACGACCTCCACGCCGTCCCGGAAGAAGTGGCTGACCTGGGCGGCCACGCTCAGCGCCATCCGGGTCTTGCCGACCCCGCCCGGTCCCAGGAACGTGGTCAGCCGGTTGGCCCGGACGGTGTTCGCGAGCTGCTGCTGGACGGCGGGGCTGCCGACGACCGGGGCCGGGTCCGGCCCCGGCAGGCCCTGCCACCGCGCGTGGTCGTGGCTCTCGGGGCTCGGCCGCTGCTCGTCGGCCACGCCGAGCGCGTTCACCAGCAGGTCGACCGAGGAGCGGCGCGGGTTCTGCACCCGGCCGAGCTCCAGGTTCCTGATGGTGCGCACGCTCAGGCCGGAGTACTCCGCGAGCTCCTCCTGGGTCCAGCCGCGCTGGATCCTCAGCGCCGCGATCAGCCGGGAGTCCCACGCCGGGAGCGGGCCGCCCAGCAGCGTGCGTTCGTGGGTGTATTCGAGTGTCATCGGTACCCCCGGGATTGAAGTTCGAAGAGCTCGGCGTAGAGCCCGCCCCGGTCCATCAGCTCCCGGTGGCTGCCCTGTTCCCTGACCTTTCCGCCGTCGAGCACGATGATCAGGTCGGCCATGCCCACGGTCGAGAACCGGTGGGAGACCAGGAGGGTGACGGTGCTTCGCTCCCGGCCGGCCCGTGCGGCGGCGGCGAAGCGTTCGAACAGCGCGTTCTCGGTGTGTGCGTCCAGCGCGGCGGTCGGCTCGTCGAAGACGGCGATCAGCGGTTCGGTCCGCATCAGTCCGCGGGCCAGCGCGAGCCGCTGCCACTGGCCGCCGGACAGCTCCGTGCCGCCGTCCCAGCGGGTGCCGAGCCGGGTGTCCAGGCCCTCCGGCAGCCCCTCGACGACGCCGGTGGCGTCGGCCCGTTCCAGGGCCGCGCCGACGGCCCGCCGGTCCTCGATCCGGGGCAGGTCGCCGATGCCCACCGTCTCCAGGACGGGGAACTCCAGCTTGGCGTAGTCCTGGAAGGCGGCCGAGCACCTGGCCCGCCACTCGGCGGTGTCACAGTCGGCGAGGTCCACGCCGTCGACCAGGATCCGCCCGGAGCCGGGCCGGTAGAAGCCGCAGAGCAGCTTGATCAGCGTGGTCTTGCCCGCGCCGTTGTCCCCGACCACGGCGACCACCGCGCCCGGCGGCAGCCGAAGGCTGACCCCGTCGAGGACACCGCGGCCTTCCTCGGAACCCGGGTACGCGAAGCCGACGTCCTGCAGCTCGATGCCGCGGCTCAGGGTGGCCGGCAGCCGGGCGGGCTCGGCGGGCGCGCGCCGCTCGCCCGCCACGTAGTCCTGCAGCCAGACCAGGCGCTGGCCGACCCGGATCACCACGAGGAAGTAGGTGCCGTACCGCACCGCCGTGCCGACGGTGGCGCTCAGCTGCGCGGCCAGGCCGAGCACCAGCACCACGTCACCGGCCGTGGCGTGGCCGCGGACGGCCAGCACCAGGGCGAGCGAGATGGCGCCGACGTACCCGGCGGCGGAGATCAGCGCGTCCAGCGACTGCAGGCCGGCGCCCTTCCAGCTGGCCCGGTTGCGCTCGCCGACGACGGCCCCCGAGGTCCGGTGGTGGCGCGTGCCCAGCAGGTCCGTCAGGCCGTAGACCCGCAGTTCGCCCGCCGCGTTCGTGGAGGTGCCCAGCTCGAACAGGTGGGCGCGCAGCCGCTCCCGCTCGCTGGTCGCCTCCTGCGCCCGGACGGTCAGGTCGCGGCTCCGCTTGCCGAGCCAGAACGACACCACGGTGAGCACCGGGAGGCAGAGCAGCAGCGGGTCCACCCCGGCCAGCAGGATCGCGGTGACCGTCAGGGTGGCCCCGACCCGCAGCACGCCGGCGGTGGCGTTCACCATGCCGGACAGCTGGAACTGCTGCTCCCGGATGCGCTGCACCTGGTCCAGGTACTCGGGGTACTCGTAGTGGGCCAGGCCCTCGGCCCCGCCGATCAGCCGCATCAGCCGCCGGCTGGCGACGGCCGTCGCCCGCTCCTGGACGGTGAAGAGGCAGTGCACGTAGTAGAAGACCGAGGTCAGCGCCGCGGCGACGGTGATGCCGAGCATCACGGCCGCGCCGAGTCCCAGCCGGAGGTCCTCGGAGACCGCCGCGTCCACGATCATCTTGGCGCCGAGGCCGCCGATCGGGACGGAGATCTCGAAGACGATGCCGGTGAGGAACTGCATCGCCGCGTGCCACGGGGCCGCGCCGAAGCCGATCCGCATCAGCTCCCGGAACGCCTGGAATGACTTACGCATGTCCCGCCTCCGCTGCGGTCCGGAGCTCGATGCCGGCTTCCCCGCCCTGTTCCGGGTCGGCGAAGCGGGCCGCCTGGATGTCGAACATCGCCGCGTAGCGCCCGCGCCGGGCCAGGAGTTCGTCGTGGGTGCCGTCCTCGGCGACGACGCCGTCGTCGAGGACGATGATCCGCTCCGCGCACCGGACGGTGGAGAAGCGGTGCGAGATCAGGATCGTGGTCAGTCCGGCGGTGAGTTCGAGGAACCGCTCGTAGATCTCCGCCTCGGCCCGGACGTCCAGCGCCGCGGTCGGCTCGTCCAGGATCAGCACGCGGGCACCGGCGTCCACCGCGAACATGGCCCGGGCCAGGGCGATCCGCTGCCACTGCCCGCCGGAGAGATCGGTGCCGCCGGTGTACTCGGGCGACAGCACGGTGTCCCAGCCGTTCGGGAGCCCCTCGATCAGGGCGAGCGCGCCCGCGCGGTCCGCCGCCTCGCGCAGCCGGTCCCGGTCGCCGGCGAACCGCGGCGCGCCCATGCCGATGTTCTCCGCCGCCGTCAGGTGGTAGCGGGCGTAGTCCTGGAACAGCACGCCGATCCGGCTGCGCCAGAGCGCCGTGTCGAGTTCCGCCAGATCGTGGCCGTCGACCCGGATGGTGCCCCCGGTCGGCGTGTGCAGGCCGCAGAGCAGCTTGACCAGCGAGCTCTTCCCGGCGCCGTTGTCGCCCACGATGGCCAGCGAACGGCCGGCGGCGATGTCGAGGTCGACGCCGCGCAGCGCCTCGCGGTCCGTCCCGGGGTAGCGGAACCGGACCCCGGCGAAGCTGATCCGGTCGGCGGGGAAGGCGGCGGGGAGCTCGGCGTGCCGCGGCTGCGCCGCGCCGGAGGAAGCGGAGAGCCGCTCGTCCAGACCCAGGACCTGGGGGACGGCGGCGCCGGCGAACGAGAGGTAGGCGTTGTTGTCGTCGAACGCCGTGTAGTTGTTGGCCAGCGCCAGCGCCTGGGTGAAGACGGCGACGCTGCCGAGGCCGATGTCGTGGTGCACGGCCGCCCAGGCCAGCACGCCGTACGAGACCAGGTTGACGAGCGCGATCGTCCCGGTGGCGCCGAGCACCACGCGCGGCCGCGGCTTGCGTTCCCGCCAGACCGGCTCGGTCGCCTCCTGCCAGGACCGGGCGAAGCGTTCGAGGAGCCAGTCCAGCAGGCCCCACAGCCGGACCTCCTTGGCGGCGGGCCGGGTGAGCACCAGGTCCCGCAGGTACTCGGCCTGGCGCAGCAGGGCGCTGCGGCCGAAGCCGACGCGGCCGACCCGGAAGTACTCGCGCTGCATGAAGTGCACGACCAGCGGCCAGGCCGCCAGCCACATCAGACCCACCCACCACTGGAAGGCCAGCAGGGTGATCGCCGCGGTCACGGCGCGCAGCCACGCCGGCAGCACCACCGCGAGGGCGGCCACCGCCTGGCTCGGCCGGTCGGTCTCGGCCATCCCGAGGCCCCGGACGACCCGCAGGGTGTCCAGGACGTGCGGGTCGGTCAGGTGGGCCGTCCCCTCCGGCCGGCCGACGGCCGCCATGACCCGCTGCTGGAGTTCCCGGTCGACCTCGCGGCCGAGGGTCTCGCCGAGCGCGGTCAGCAGCGGCGCGAGGGTCTGCTGGACCAGCACCAGCCCCCCGGAGACGGCCAGCAGGACGATCGTGTGGTGCCCGGCGGGGGAGGAGAGCCCCGCGTCGAGGGTCGCGCCGATCGAGCCGATGAGCAGACCGGTCACCACGGCGACCGCCACCGGAAGCACCGCGGACACCAGCACGCCGAACGCCCCCAGGACGGCCTTGGCCCGGTTGACCCGGGGCAGCAGGCGCAGGAGGTTGAAGATCCCGTGGATGGTCGGCGAGAGCCTGGGCCTTCGTTTCAGGGGGATGCGCAGGACGGCCATGGGGTGAGCACTCTTCCTGTCTGTCGACGGTCGCGTGGCTGGCGGAGGAGCCGGTTGAGGAGGGTCGAACAGGTGGGGAGCCTGGCGGAGCCGGGGGACGGGGTCCGGACGCGGTGCCTGGTCCGCGGTCCCCGCTGCGACGGGTCGCGAGGACGCGGCGGCGCGGCGCCCCGGAGGCCGTCGGGGCGACCGGTGGGGCGCCGCACCGCCCGGTGCCGCCCGCGGTCCGGCCGGGGTGCGCCCGGGTGGGCGGTACCGGTGGTCCGTCGGCGGTACCGAACCTAGGGACGCCTGATTCGGAGGCGGTATGGGGCCGGTATGGAACGGCTATTCGCCGTGGTCGGGGCGGTTCCGCCGGGACCGGGGCGGGCCGGGACCCCGCCCCGGCGCCGGGGCGGGGGACCCCGGCCCGGCGGAACCGTCAGGTCAGCACGGCCCCGTTGTCGGGGCGGTGCCGGCGGCTGCGACGGTGGTCCAGGTGGACGAAGACGCGGTGCAGCCACCGGTCGTTGCCGTCGTAGCGGGGTGAGAACGCGACCCGCCCGTGGACGACCAGCCGGTTGTCGACGAAGATCATGTCACCGGGGCGGAGCACCACGTCGGACCGCACCTCGACCAGCGCCTCGCGCAGCTGCGCCAGGGACTTCTCGGCGCGCTCGTCCAGGGCCCGGGTGGCGTGGAAGTCGACGCAGATGTCCGGGTCCTCGGGCGCGCCGCCGAGCACCGGGTGCGGGCTGGAGAGCCCCACCGCGTGGAAGGACGGCGGCGCCTCGGTCATGAAGCGCGCCTCCCGCAGGACGGTCAGCGCCTCCTCGTCCAGCAGCGGGAGGGCGCGCCGGATCGAGGCCACCTGGGTGCCGACCTGGTCCTCGTGCGCCGGGCGCAGGCACAACAGCCCGACGTAGTCGGGACGGTGGGGGTGGAAGGCGTTCTCCGTGTGGAACTCCAGCTGCACCGATCCGCCGTTGCTCTGGGAGCCCGCGAGCGCCGGCACCGGGACGACGTTCTGGACCAGCGCGCCGAACTTCTCGTCCCGGTAGGCGATCACCGTCCCGAGCTCGCTGCCGAGCAGGACGGCCAGGGCGGCCGGGACGGTGGTCCGGCGCTCCACGGAGTCGGGCACGGTCGGGGTGGGCGGCAGCGGCTCCGCCGGCATCGGGAGGTTGCTGATCGTCAGGGTGCCGGCGTCCCCGGCGTCGTGCCGGAACGCCCGGACCGCCCGGCTCAGCCGGCCGGGCAGCCGGCAGCTCTCCTCGCGGGCCGTGGCCTGCCAGCCGGGATCGTCCACCAGCCCCGGGCCGGTGCGCGCCAGCTGCCGGGCCAGCGACTCCAGCTCGGCCCGCTCGCCGCCGGTGAGTTCGAGTACGGAGGTGTCTCCGCGGTGGTCGGTATTGGTGCTCGCCATGGTTGAGGTCACGCTGGTTCTCCTCGTCGGAATACCCTTGAGGCGACCGGGGCCTGTCCTCTCGGATGAGAGTCGCCGCGGAATACACAATCGCCGTGCGGCGACCCGACGGCGATTCTTTCCCGCCACGTCGCACGGTCTCCAGGCAGCCAACCGGCAATTGGGGGCGGGTAACTTGCCTGCCGGATGCCTGTCCTGGGGCGGGCGCGGAAACCAAGCTTTCCGACAAGCCCGATCCAGGAGACGGAGCCTTGCCGTGCAGCCGAACTTTCGGACCCGAATACCTCCGCCCCCACCGGCGGACGGCCGCCGTGCCGGCCGCGCGGACACCGCGGACCCGCTCGGCTGCCGTGCCGTCGAGCGCCTGCTGTGCGAGCTCTGGAGCGCGCACTTCGGGCACCGGGTCTCGCCGTACGACGACTTCTTCGACCTGGGCGGCGACTCGCTCGCGATCACCACGATCGTGGCCGCCGCCCGGGAACGCGGCCTCCGGGTCCGGAGTTCGGCGGCGCTGCGCCACCCGACGCCGGCCCGGCTGGCCGAGCACCTGACCCTCGGCGGCCCCGGCGCGGGCGGCACGCCGACCGGCCCGCCGCGCGCCCTCGCCCTCGACCCCGGGGCCGCCGCCGCGGTGTCCGCGCCGGACTGGACCGCGGCGGACGTCCGGCCGGAGCCGATAGCCGAGGGCGACCCGGCCGCGCCGCTGTTCGTGGTGCATTCCGACCGTCACGTCCGGGCCGAGCGCGCGGCGGTCGCCCGGTGGACCGGTGGCCGGGCCGCCCACGGGTACGCCCTCCCGGGCGCCCGCGGCCCGATCCCGCCGTTCGGGAGCGTCGGGGAGGTCGCCGAGCGGCTGCTCGCGGACCTGCGCGGGCGCCGGCCCGACGGGCCCTACCGGCTGGCCGGCTTCGGCCTCGGCGCGGTGGTCGCCCTCGAACTGGCCCGCCGGCTGCGCGGTTCGGGCGCCGAGGTGGCGCTGCTGGCCCTGGTCGCGCCGCCCGCCGGGCCGGCGCCGGGCGAGCCGGACGCCGGACCCGACGACCTGCTCGGCCGGCGGCTGGCCCTGCTCGCCGGACGGTTCGGGCTCACCGGGGGCGAGAGCCTCGCCGAGATCCACGACCGGATCGCCGAGGAGGAGTGGTACGACGGGACGGTGGGGCCCGGCGACCTCCCCCGGCTCCAACTGGCCTGGGCCCGGCTCGCGTCGGCCGTCCGGGCCCACGCGTACGAGCCGTACGACGGGCGGGCGCTGCTGTTCCTGGACGGCCCGGACCCGCATCCGGCGGAGCGGGCGTGGGCGGGCGCGGCCCGGCCGCCGGACGTCCACCGGCTCGACCACGGGCTCGAATCCCCCCTGGCCGTCATCCACGACCCGCAGGTGGCCGAGACGATGAGGAAGGCGCTCGACGTATGAACGGCGGTACCACGAGTGCAGCGGCGAACCGGGTGATCGCCCGGCTCAGGCCCCCGGAGCGCCCCGCGCTGCGGATCTTCTGCTTCCCGCACGTCGGCGCCGGCGCCGCTGCGTTCAAGCCCTGGCTCGACCACCTGCCGCCGGAGGTCGACCTCTGCGCGGTCCGGCCGCCCGGGCGCGAGAACCGGGTGCGGGAGGCCCTGCTCACCGACGGGCACGCCCTGATCGACGACCTCCTGCCGCACCTGACCCCGCTGCTCGACCTGCCGTACGCGGTGGTCGGCCACTGCTCCGGCAGCGTGCCGGCCACCGAGCTGGTGCGCCGGCTCGCCGCCGTCGGCGCACCGGCCCCGGTCGAGCTGGTGGTCTCCTCCGCGGAGGGACCGCGGGTGCGGACGGTCGAGGACCCGCCGCTGCACCGGCTGCCCCGCGCCGAACTGCTGGCGCGGGTCGTCAAGTACGGCGGCATGGCCGAACAGGTCCTGGGCGACCAGGACCTGATGGCCATGTTCGAGCGGATCCTCCGGGCCGACTACCAGATCGTCGAGACCCTGGAGTACACCCAGGGCCCGCCGCTCGACCTGCCCGTCACCGTCGTCGGCGGTCGCCGCGACGAGTTCGTGAGCGCCTCGTCGATGGCCGCCTGGAGCACCGAGACGAGCCGCGAGTTCACGTTGCACCTGCTGGACGCGGGTCACTACATCCTCAACGACGCGGGCCCCCTGATCGGGCGGATCGCACGACGGCTGCTGGACCTGGAGGGCGAGGCGTGAGCGCCGGAGACGTCAGACTGCCCAGTGCGTGGCGCACCGACCGGGACGGGGCGACGGCCCACCGGGCCGAGGTCCGCTACGACGACCTGGCCGCCGCCCTGGACGCGCTCGCCGCCGCGGCCGGGGCCGACCCGGTCGCGGCACCCGCCGCGGCCCACGTCAAGGTCCTGAACACCCTGGTCGAGGAGGCCGAGTTCAGCACCGACGTGCTCCCGGCCGGGGACGGTCCCGGCCCGCACAGCCTCACCGTGCGGCCGGGTGCCGCGCGGACCTGGCGGGAGCTGGTCGGGCTGGTCGGGACGGCCCTGCGCGCGGTGCGGCCCGCCGCCGGACCGGAGGGCGGGGCGGCCGGGCCCGCCGACCACGTGCTGTTCGCGGCCGACGCCGCCGACCTCGGCAAGCCGGACGAGCCGGCCGACCCGGCCCGCCGCCACGGCCTGCGGGTCGGCGTCGACGGCCGGACCCTGGTGCTGCACGCCGACGGCTACCTGGCCGCCGCCGAACTGGACCGGCTGGCCGTCATGTACCGCCGCGTCCTGGAGGCGATGGCGGGGGCGCCGGAGGGTGACGCGGTGGCCGCCGTCCTGCCGGACGGCGAACGGCACGCCGTGCTGCGCCGCTGGGCGCTCGGCCGGAGCGTTCCGCGCGAACCCGTCGGCGTCCTCGAACTCTTCCGGCGCCAGGCGGCCCGGACGCCCGACGCGCCGGCCGTCCGCGCCGACGGACGGACGCTCAGCTACCGCGAACTCGACCTGCGGTCCACCCGGATCGCCCGGCACCTGCTCGCCCGCGGCGCGCGGCCCGAGGCGCTCGTCGGCGTCTGCCTGCGGCACGGGGAGGACCTGCTGCCGACGCTCCTCGGCGTCTGGAAGAGCGGCGCGCCGTACCTCCCGCTCGACCCCGACCTGCCCGCCCAGCGGCTGCGCGGCATGGTCGCCGCCGCCGGGTGCCCGCTGGTGGTGACCCGCTCCGAGCACCGCCCGCTGTTCGACCGCCCCGCCGCCGAGGGCCCGGCGGCCGAGGGTTCCGGTTCGGAAGGCTCCGGTCCCGAGGGTCTGGGTTCCGAGGGTCTGGGTGACGAGGCGTTCGTCCTGCTCGACCGGGAGCGCACGGAGATCGACGCGCTGTCCCCGGACCTCGTCGACGTCCCCTCCGGACCGGCCCACCTGGCGTACGTCATCTACACCTCCGGGTCGACCGGAGCGCCCAAGGGCGTCATGGTGCACCACGCCGGACTCGCCAACTACGTGCTCTGGACGGCCCTGGAGTACGCCGCCCGGGGCACCGGCGGGTCCCCGCACTTCAGCTCGATCGGCTTCGACCTGGGCGTGCCGAGCCTGTACACGCCGCTGGTCGTCGGACAGCGGGTCGACCTGCTGCCCGACCCGCTCGACCCCGCCGACCTCGGCGCGCTCCTGGTCGACGGTGCGCCCTACAGCTTCATCAAGATGACGCCGGGCCACCTGAACCTGCTCAGCACGGACCTCGAACCCGAGGAGGCGCACGGTCTGGCCGGGCTGGTGATCGCCGCCGGAGACGCCTTCCCGACCGACCTGGCCCGCCGCTGGCACGACCTGGCCGGCCCCGGCGGCACCCCGGTGGCCACCGAGTACGGCCCGACCGAGATCACCGTCGGCAACTCCGGGCAGGTGACCACGGAACTCCCGGACGACGGGCTCGTCCCGCTCGGCCGGCCCATCCCCAACACCACGATGTACGTCCTCGACGACCGGCTCGAACCCGTCCCCGAGGGCGTTCCCGGCGAGGTGTACGTCGGCGGGGCGGGGGTGGCCCGCGGGTACCTCGGAGCGCCCGCACTCACCGCCGAGCGCTTCCTGCCCGACCCCTACGGGCCACCGGGATCGCGCCTGTACCGCACCGGCGACCGCGGCCGCTGGCGCCGGGGCGAGCTGGAGTTCCTCGGCCGCACCGACCACCAGGTGAAGATCCGCGGCTACCGGGTGGAGCCCGGCGAGATCCGGGCCGTGCTGCAACGGCGCCCGGAGATCGTCGAGGCCGTGGTGATCGCCGTCCCCGGGCCGTCGGGGGCCCAGCGGCTCGCGGCGTTCCTGGTGCCCGAGGCGGGCGCCGCCGTCGACGTCGCCCGGGTGCGGGCCGACCTGGCCGGGGACCTGCCCGCGTACATGGTCCCCGCCGAGGTCCGGATCGTCCCGGAGATCCCGCTGACCGCGAACGGCAAGGTCGACACCCGCGCGCTCCAGGCAGGCCTCTGACCCGCGCGGCGTCGCGCCGCCCCCGCCGGCCCGCGACCCGCCACCCCACGTACCCGAAGCACTCAGGAAAGCAGGATCCGGTGAGCGACACGGCTGCGGACAGGACGTACCAAGTAGTGGTCAACCAGGAGGAGCAGTACTCGATCTGGGACGCGGACCGCCGACCGCCGGAGGGCTGGCGGGCCGCCGGCTTCACCGGCGACCGGCGGCAGTGCCTGGCGCACATCACCGCGGTCTGGACGGACCTGCGTCCGCTCGGTGCCCGCGGCGGCCGGCCCACCGCGCAGAGCGAGGCGAGGTAGCCGATGAACCGCCTGCTGCCGGAGCTCTTCCTGGCCCGCGCCAGGGAACACCCCGACGCCCCCGCGGTCGTCGCCGGGACCGACGAGCTCTCCTACGGCGCGCTGGAGCGCTCGGCCCGGCGGGTCGCCGGCGCCCTCGCCGGGCTCGGCGCCGGACCCGAGTCCGTCGTCGCCGTCCTGATGGCCCCCGGGCCGCAGCTGGTCGAGGCACTGCTCGGCGTCTGGCTGGCCGGTGCCTGCTACCTGCCGCTCGACCCCTTCGCCCCGCCCGGGCGGCTGCGCCGGGTCGTCGAGGCGGCGGGTGCGCACCTCACCGTCGTGGACCGGACCTGGTCCGGACGGGGCGCGGAACTCGCCCCGTCGACCGCCGCCCACCTGGTCGACGACCTGCTCGACGCCGGGGACCCGGACACCCCGCCCCTGCCCGCCACCGGGCACCGGGCCGCCTACGTGATCTTCACCTCCGGCTCCACCGGCGCTCCCAAGGGCGTCGTCGTGGACCACGCGGGCATCGCCAACCGCGTGTGCTGGGGCGTCCGCGCCCTGGGCCTCGGCGCCGACGACCGGGTCCTGCAGAAGACCCCGCTCACCTTCGACGCGGCCGGCTGGGAGATCTTCGGCCCGCTGGTCTGCGGCGCCCCGGTGACCTTCGGCCGCCCCGACGCGGGCCGCGACCCCGCCGAACTCGTCGCCTCGATCCGCGAGCAGCGGGCCACCGTGGTGCAGGTCGTCCCCACCATGCTGCGCCTGCTGGCCGCCGAGCCCGGCCTGGACTCCTGCACGACTCTGCGGACCGTCTGCTCGGCGGGCGAGCCGCTGCACGCCGAACTCTGCCGGCGCGTGCTCGACCGGGTCGACGTGGAGATCTGGAACACCTACGGGCCCACCGAGTGCTCCATCGACGCCCTGGCGCAGCGCTTCGACCGCGCGCAGCTCACCGGGGCCGTTCCGATCGGCGAGCCCATCGACAACGCCCGCGTGCTCCTCCTCCCGCCCGGGGACGGCGAGAACGGCGGGGACGCCCCCGCCGGGGACACCGCCGCCGGGGACGGTGATCCGCTGTACGAGCTCTACCTGTGCGGCCCCGGCGTCGCCCGCGGCTACCACGGGGACCCGGCCCGCACCGCGACGCGCTTCCTGCCGGACCCCGCCGGGCCGCCCGGCGCCCGGATGTTCCGCACCGGCGACCTCGTCCGCCGCCGCCCGGACGGCGCCCTGGAGTTCGCCGGCCGCATCGACGACCAGCTGAAGGTCAACGGCGTCCGGATCGAACCCGGCGAGGTCGAGGCGGCCCTGGAGACCCACCCCGAGGTGGTCGAGGCCGCCGTCCGGGCGGTCGACGGGCCCGACGGCACCCGGCGCCTGGTGGCCTGGGTGGTCACCTCGCGGACCGGCGCCGCCGAGGACCTCGTCGCCCACCTGCGCGACCGGCTGCCCCCGGCCCTCGTCCCCGCCCTGGTCACCGAGACCGACGCCTTCCCCCGGACCACCAGCGGCAAGACCGACCGGGCCCGGCTGCCCGAGCCCGACTGGTCGTCGGCGCCGGGCCCCGCCGCCCCGGCCCCGCAGACCGCCGAGGAGCGGATCGTGCTGGCCGCCTGGCGGCAACTGCTCGACACCGACGGGATCGGGCCCGACGACGACTTCTTCCGCCTGGGCGGCCACTCGCTGATGCTGACCCGGCTCGCCGCCGGGCTCACCCGGGCCTCCGGCCTGGACGTCCCGCTGCGTGACCTGCACTACGCGTCGACCGTGCGGCAGCAGGCCGAACTGCTGTCCCGGGCCTCCGCGGCGCAGCCGATCGAGGCGCTGCCGCCCGGCGCCCGGCTGCCGCTCACCCACGCGCAGGAACGGTTCTGGGTCCTCGACCGGATGTCCCCCCGGAGCCGCGAGTACCTCCTCCCGATCCTGCTCTGGCTGCCCGCCGAGGTGCCCGCCGACCTGGTCGAGGACGCGCTGGCCCGGCTGGTGGAGCGGCACGAGGTGCTGCGCACCCGCTACGTGATGGACGGCCGGGGCCTGGCCGCCGTCGTCGAGCCGGCGGACGCGGCCCCGGTCAAGCTGCGCACCGTCGAGACCATCCCCGACCGGGTCGACGGTCTCGTCGCCGAACAGCTCGGCGAGGGCTTCGACCTGGCGTCCGCGCCGCTGCTGCGGGCCGCGCTGCTGCGGGACGGCGGGCCGGAGCAACTGCTGCTGCTGGTCTGCCACCACATCGTCGGCGACGGCTGGTCCTCCCGGCTGCTCGAACAGGAGCTGCGTGCGACGGTCTCCGCGCTCGGGGAGGGCCGTGAGCCGGTCCTGCCGGAGCCCGCGCTGCGCTACGTCGACGCCGCCGCCTGGCTCCGGGCCCAGCTGACCGACGACCTGTTGGAGGAGCAACTCGCCTACTGGCGAGAGACGCTGGCCGACCTGCCCGCGCTGGAGCTGCCCACCGCCCGCGAACGCGCCGAGCGGCGAGGCATCGACGGCACCGGGGTCGTCGTCGACCTGCCCGCGCCGTCCGTCGAGGCGCTTCTCGCGCTCGGCCGCCGGACCGGCGCGACCCCGTACGTGGTCTTCCTGACGCTCTGGACGGTCGCGCTCGCGCGGGCCGCGGGCCAGTGGGACTTCGGGACCGGCTCCCCGCACGCCGGGCGGATCCGCCCGGAGCTGCACGACCTGGTCGGCCTGTTCCTCAACACCGTGGTCCTGCGGCCCCGGCTCACCCCGGACCTGCCCTTCGAGGAGGCGGTGGCCGTGGTCGAGCAGACCTGCCGGGAGGCGTTCGCCCGGCACGCGGCGCCCTTCGAGGCCGTCGCCGAGGCGGTCGCCCCGGCCCGCGACCTCTCCCGGACCCCGCTGTTCCAGAACCTGTTCGCCCTGACCGGCGACGACGGGATCGGTCAGGTCCCGCGCGAGCGCGACCTCGAACTGCTCGGCCGGGCCTGGACGGTGTCCCGCACCGACCTGGCGCTCACGCTCTGGCCGTACCCCGACGGCAGTTACGGGGGAGCCCTGGAGTACTCCTCCGCGCTCTACGACGAGGCGGTGGCGACCGGCCTCGCCGGGCGCCTGCGCGACCTGGCCGAGCGGTTCGCCGCCGACCCGGCCCTGACGGTCGGCGCGGCCGGCCTGGACGAACCGGAGGTGACGGAGGTGCCGGAGTTGACGGAGACGGCGGAGGTGCCGGACGTGGCGGAGGCCGACGGGACGGCCGCGGACGGGACGGCCGCCGCCGGGCTGGAGACGATCCTGGGCTTCGTCCGCGAGCTGCTGGAACTGCCCGCCGCCGGCCCCGACGACGACTTCATGACGCACGGCGGCAACTCGCTGCTCGCGGCCCGCCTGCTGTGGAACATCCAGACCGCCTTCGGCGTGGAGGTGTCGATGCGCGCCTTCTTCGACCGGCCCACGGCCACCGACCTCGCCCGGGAGGTCGAGGAACTCCTCCGGGAGTCCGACGGCACCCCCGACCGGCAGGGCGACTCGACAGGGAAGGACACCTGATGGCGGCCGCACCGTCCCGGGGAAGGCGGACCATCGAACCGGCGGACCGGAGCCGTCCGCTGCCGCTCTCCTCCGGCCAGCAGCAGATGTGGCTGCTGCACCAGTTCGCCCCCACCGGCCGGGCCTACCTGATGACCTGGACGCTCCGGCTCTCCGGGCCGCTGGACACCGAGGCGCTGCGCCGCTCCTGGGAGCGGCTGGTGACCCGCCACGAGATCCTCCGGACCCGCTACCAGCAGATCGACGACGAGCCCTACCAACTCGTCGACCCACCCGGGCCGTTCGCCCTGCGCGTGGTCGACCTGGCGGACGAGCCGGCCGCGACCCGTGAGGAGCGCGCCGGGCAGATCGCCGAGTGGGAACGGCGCCGGCCCTTCGACCTGGCCAGGCACCAGCCGGTCCGGGTCACCGTGATCGGGGTCGGCCCGGAACTCCACCTGATGGTCGTCAGCATCCATCACATCGCCGCCGACGAGGACTCCTACCAGGTGATCGTGGCGGAGCTGGCGGCGCTCTACGGGGAGGAGAGCGCCGGCACGCCGTCGGGCCTCGACGAACCGCCCGTCCAGTACGCCGACTTCGCGGTGTGGGAACAGGGCCGCACGACGGACGCGGCGCTCCGCAGGCACCTGGACTACTGGCGGGACGCGCTCGGGGACGTCCGGGACGTGCCGCTGCCCCTGGACCGGCCGCGGCCGGCCCGCGCCGACCGCCGCGGCGGCCTCGTCGACCTGACGGTCGCCCCGGAGACCGCCGACCGCGTTCGCGCGCTCGCCGCGGCCAACCGGGCCACCCCCTTCATGGTGCTGCTGGCGGCCTACCACGTGATGCTCGCCCGGCTGACCGGCAGCGACGACGTGGTGGTGGGGCTCCCGGTCTCGACCCGGACGCCCGATCTGGACGGGCTCCTCGGCTACACCGTCAACACCGTCGTGGTCCGGTCGCGGCACACCGCCGGGCAGACCTTCACCGACCTGGTCGCCCGGATCAGGGCGGGCGTCCTGGACGCCTTCGACCACCGGTTCGTCCCGTTCAAGCGGGTCGTCGACGAGGTGAACCCGGCCCGCGGCCTCGACGAGAACCCGCTGTTCCAGGCCGCCTTCGACATGGAGGCGGCCGGGGAGGACGGCGGATTCCGGCTGCCCGGCCTGACGGTCGAGCGGACCGGCTCCGGCGTCGCGCCCGACGCCAAGTTCGACCTCAACATGCACGTCGCCGCCACCGAGGAAGGACAGTTCGTCGTCCGGCTGGAGTACGCCGCGGCGGTGCTCGACGAGGCCACCGTGCAGGGCTGGGCCACCGCCTGGGAACCGCTGCTCGACGCGCTGGTGCGCGAGCCCCTCGCGCCGCTCCCCGCCGGCGGGCAGGCCGCCCCGGACCGGGCCGCCGGACCGGGCACCGCCGCCGCCACCGAGCCGGGCACGGAACCGGACGGTCCGGGGCCGGCCCCGGGCGGGACCCGGGCCACGGCCGCCCTGGCCGCGACGCTGCACCGGATCTGGGCCGAGGTCCTGGAACTGGACGCCGTCGGCCCGCAGGACAACTTCTTCGACGTCGGCGGCGACTCGCTGCGCGCCGTGGCCCTGTCCGGCCGGCTGCGCGCGGAGGGCCTGGAGGTGTCGGCCACCGACATCTTCGCCTACCAGAGCATCGAGGAACTGGCCGAGTGGTGCGCGGAGCAGACCTCCGGCACCGGGCCCGACCTGCCCGTCCGGGTCGCCCCCTTCGCCCAGCTGTCCCCGGAGGACCGCGCGGCCCTGCCGCCCGACGCCGTGGACGCCTACCCGCTGACGGCGACCCAGCTCGGCATGCTCATCGAGCTGCGGGCCCGGCCCGACGTCAACACCTACCAGGACACCACCTCCTACCTGGTCCGCGACGAGGAGCCGCTGGACCACGCCGCGCTCCGGCGGGCCACCCAGCTGGTCGTCGACCGGCACGAGGTCCTGCGGACCGGCTTCGACCTGAACCGGTACTCGGTGCCGCTCCAACTGGTGCACCGCGCCGCCCTGATCGACGTCGGCGTCACCGACCACGGCGTCCTCGGGCCGGGCGGCTGGCGGCCGGCGCTGGAGGAGTACGCGGCCGGCGAGCGCCGCAACCCGATGGACATCGCCGCCGCGCCGCTGATCCGCGTCCACGGCCACCGCGCCGAGGACGCCAAGGAGTGGTGGATCACCATCACGGAGTGCCACCCCATCCTGGAGGGCTTCAGCTTCCACACGATGCTGATGGAGATCCTCACCGGCTACTACGAGCTGCGCGCGGGCCGCACCCCCGCCGAGCCCGAGCCGGTGGCCTTCCGGTACGCGGACTACGTCGCCGCCGAGGCGGCGGCGCGCGAGTCCGAGGAGCACCGCGCCTTCTGGCGCGGCGTGGTCGAGGGCCGGACCGGCACCGCCCTGCCGACCGCCTGGCAGGGCGACCGGGCGCTCGCCCGCGAGCGGTACCAGCACATGCTGGACTTCCGCGACCTGGAGGACGACCTGCGCCGGCTGGCGAGCGAGACCGGCACGTCGATGAAGGCCGTGCTGCTGGCCGCGCACATGAAGGTCATGAGCGCGGTCGTGGCCACCGAGGACTTCTACACCGGACTGGTCTGCGACGCGCGGCCCGAGGTCCTGGGCGCCGACCGGGTCCTCGGCATGTACCTCAACACGCTGCCGTTCGCCATGCCCACCGGGGCGATCACCTGGGGCGGGCTGGTCAAGGCGGTCTACGACGGACTGACCGGGCTCTGGCCGCACCGGGTCTTCCCGATGCAGGTCATCCAACAGGAGTTCGGCCCCGGCGGCCGGCTGCTCGACGTGTTCTTCAACTACCTGGACTTCCGCCAGGTCGACAGGAGCCTGCTCGACGAGGACGCGACGTACAACGACAACGACAACGAGTTCGCGCTGCACGTCTTCACCATCTCGGGGATCCTCAAGCTCAACACGACCAGCCACCGGTTGAGCCGGGCCGCCGCCGTCCGGCTCGCCGCCCTCTACCGGACGGTGCTGGAGCGGATGTCCCTCGGACCGGAGGGGGACGCCCGCGCCGACTGCCTGCCGGCGCGCGAGCGGGAGAGCCTGCGGGTCCTGGACCGTACGGAGCACACCGGGCGCACGGCGAAGCGGACGGACGAGCGGACGGACGAGCGGACTGACGAGCGTGCGGCGAGCGTCACCGGGGCCTTCGCCCGGGTGCTGGCCGCGCACCCGGACGACCCCGCGCTCCGGTACGGCGACCGGGTGACCGGCTACCGGCAGCTCGACGCCAGGGCCGAGGAGATCGCCCGGGGCCTGCGCGAGCGCGGCGTCGGTCCGGGCTCGCTGGTCGCGGTCGCGCCCGAGCGGGGGCCCGACACGGTCGCCGCGGTGCTCGCCGTCTGGCGTCTGGGCGCCTCCTTCGGCCTCGCCCCGGACGACTCCGGCGGCCCCGCCCTGCCCGCCCTGCCCGTCCTCGCGCAGCCCGCGGTGATCCCCGGGGACACCGCCTGCGTCCTGCCCGGCGCCCCCGGAACGGCCGTGACGCACCGCGCCCTGGCCCGCGCCCTGCACCGGATCCACGTCGAACTCGACGCGCGCGGGGCGGGCAGCGGCCGGGGCTCGTCCTGGCTCTGCGCCGCGCCGCCGGTGACCACCGCCGGGCTGGTCGAGGTGCTCGCCGCGCTCACCTCCGGGGCCTGCGCCGTCCTCACCTCCGCCCCGCTGCCCGACGCCGTCCCCGAGATGCGGGAACTGATCGCGGGCGGGCGGGTGACGCACCTGTGGACGACCCCGCTGGTCGCGGAGCGCGTGCTCGACCCGGCCCCGCGGCCGGTCACCGTCCTCCTCGGCGGCGACGTCCACGCCGGCCCCGCCCCGGCGGCCGGTCTGCGCTCCCGGGCCAGGGTGGTCGAGGTCCTGGACGCCGACGGGCTGCTCGGCCCGGTGGCCTTCGACGGCAGGCCGGTGCCGGGACTGGCCCTGCGGGTCGCCGACGACCGGCAGCGCCGGGTGCCGGTCGGCGTGGTGGGGGAGCTCTGCGTCGACGACCCGGACGCGGACACCGAGGGCGGGCGACCGCACCGCACGGGCCGGCTGGCCCGGCTCGGCCGCAGCGGGCGGCTGGAGCCGCTCGGCCCGGTCGGCGGCCCGGACCGGACCGCGGAACTGCTCGGACTGCACCCCTCGGTGCGGGACTGCCGGGTGGTGGTCCGTCAGGACCCGGCCCGCCAGGACCCGGCGCCGGCGGGCGCGTCCGGGCCTGCCGGACCGCGGCTGATCGGGTACGTGCGCACCGTGACCGAGGAGTTCGCGCCGGACGAGGTGCGCCGGGCGCTCGCCGAACGCAGGCTGCCGCGCCACCTCATCCCGGACGCGCTGGTCGTGGTCGACGAGTGGCCGCTCACCGCGTCCGGCACGGTCGACCCGGACCGCCTGCCCGAGCCGTCCGCCGCGCCGCCCGCCGACGGGCCGGACGAACTGCCCTGGGACGACGGCTTCGCCGACCTCCTGCGCGAGGTACTGGCCGGCGCGTCGTACGAGGGCGCGCTCGAACCGGACGTGCCGCTCGCCGACATCGGTCTGAACTCGATGGCCACCGTCGGCCTGATGGTCGCCATCGAGCAGCTCTACGACATCGTCTTCCCCGACGACTTCCAGGTCGTCGACATGTTCCGGACGCCCCGGATGCTGTGGGAGGCGGTCACCGAGTTCCGCGCGGCGGATCTCTGACGCCGCGGGGGACGGCACGGCCGCGGGGGGCGGGGCGGGGGCGCAAAGGGGGGGACGCGGGCCCCAGCCCGCCCCCCCCGCCCCCCGCCGGCCGGCCGGCGGGGGGGGGAGCCACCGCCCGGCCCCGCCCCGGGGGCA